>JALYIN010000371.1 GCA_030775765.1 Verrucomicrobiota bacterium | reverse complement strand
ATCAGGCGGTTCCTCGATCTGCCCCTAAGCTGGATCCCAACGACTTGGGTCTACAAAGGCGGCGATCTTCGTTACGCACTGAACTACGGCGAAGTCCGCTTCGATGTTCTCCAGCAGTTTTTCGCCGACAGCATTTCGGAGTGGTAAGCGAACCAATTAGCGCATGATACAGCTCTCTCACGACGCCACCGGTCACCAGAAACCGCCCTCGATTCTTTCGATGGTTGGGGACACGCCCCTCGTTGAGGTCACCCGGCTCGATACCGGTCTGTGCCAGCTCTTCCTGAAGCTCGAAAACTATAATCCCAGCGGATCGATCAAGGATCGTATTGCGCTCTCGATGATCGAGGCAGCCGAAGCGGATGGAAGTTTGGAGCCAGGTGGAACGATCATCGAAGCGACCGCAGGCAACACGGGCCTGGGCCTTGCGCTCATCGCCGCGGCGAAAGGGTATCGAATCATTCTCGTGATCCCAGACAAGATGTCGCAGGAGAAGATCGCGCATGTCCGCGCGCTCGGCGCCGACGTGCGACTCACCCGCTCCGACGTCATGCGCGGACATCCCGAATATTATCAGGACATGGCCGCGCGATTGGCCTCGGAGACTCCCGGCTCGTTTTATGTGAATCAATTCGGCAATCCGGCGAACCCGATCGCGCACGAGCGCGGCACCGGCCCGGAAATCTGGGAGCAGATGGGCCACCATCTCGACGCTGTCGTTTGCGGCGTGGGCTCCGGCGGCACGATCACCGGCCTGTCGCGATTCTTCAGTCGGGTGCAGCCTAATTTGGAAATGGTGCTGGCCGATCCGGCCGGCTCGATCCTGGTCGATTATGTGAAGACCCGGAACATTGGCAGCGCGGGCAGCTGGGCCGTCGAAGGCATCGGCGAAGATTTCGTTCCCGACATCGCCGACCTTTCCCGCGTCGCCGAGGCGTACACGATCGATGACGCAGAAAGCTTCGCCACGGCGCGCGAGCTGTTGCGCAAGGAAGGGATTCTCGCCGGTTCATCCACCGGCACACTCCTGGCCGGCGCCCTTCGGTATTGCCGCGCTCAAACGCACAAGAAGCGGGTCGTCACCTTCGTAGCCGATGACGGGAACAAGTACCTCTCGAAGATGTATAACGATTTCTGGATGGCCGAGCAGGGATTCGTCCGCCGGCCCGCGCAGGGCGACCTGAGCGATCTCATTAGCCATCGTCACGAAGCGGGCGAGGTAATTACGGTGGGTCCGGGCGACACCTTGCTAACCGCCGTGAAGCGGATGCGCGCCGCCGATGTTTCGCAAGTGCCGGTGGTGGACGAAACCGGGAAGCCCGTGGGTATCCTCGATGAATCCGATGTCCTCATGAAAGTTCATCACGATTCCGAGCGCTTTAACCACGCCGTGCATACCGCGATGACCGACAAGCTCGAAACTTTGTCGCCGTCCGCGAAGATGAGCGACCTGCTGGAAGTTTTCGAGCGTGGACGGGTGGCTATCATCATGGATAACGACAAATTCCTCGGCCTGATCACGCGGAGCGACTTGCTTTCTTATCTGCGCCGGCAAATGCCTTCATGAACACGCGTGCCGCAACTCTTTCTTCTGTAGCCGTCGCCCTGCGGGCGCCGCGGGCATCCAGCGTTTTGACAGTGGCAGCGTCGCTCTCACGCCGCCCGCAGGGCGGCGGCTACAGAAGAAGCGCAATTTGAGGTTGAGAAATTAGCTCATGAAAAAACAACACGACATCGCCACTCGCGTCATCCACGCGGGCCAATCTCCTGATCCAACAACCGGCGCGATCATGATGCCGATTTATCAGACCTCGACTTACGTGCAGGAAAGTCCCGGCAAGCACAAGGGCTACGATTATTCTCGCTCGATCAACCCGACTCGGAGCGCCTATGAGCGTTGTGTCGCGAATCTCGAAAGCGGCACGCGCGGCTGGGCCTTTGCCTCGGGGCTGGCCGCGATGGCTACCGCGCTCGACGGACTCGACAGCGGTTCGCACGTCGTCGTCAGCGACGATCTTTACGGCGGGACGTTTCGTTTGTTCGAGCGGGTGCGGCGCCGTTCCGCGAATCTCGACTTCACCTTCATCGATATGAGCGACGCGTCGAAAGTCGAAGCGGCGATGCGTTCAAACACCCGCATGGTCTGGGTGGAAACGCCCAGCAATCCGTTGCTGAAACTGATTGATCTCGAGGCTGTCGCGAAAATCGCGCGGGCGCACAAGGCGATCAGCGTTTCCGACAACACCTTCGCCAGTCCCTGGATGCAACGTCCCATCGAATTCGGGTTCGACATGGTGATCCATTCGGCGACGAAATATCTCAACGGCCATTCCGACATGGTCGGCGGCGTGATTGTCGTCGGGGAGAACAAGGAACTCGGCGATCAAATTGCGTTTTTGCAAAATGCGGTCGGCGCGATTGCGGGCCCGTTCGATAGCTTTCTCGCTTTGCGCGGATTGAAGACGCTGGCTCTCCGGATGGAGAGGCATTGCGAAAACGCGATGGAGATCGCGCGGTTTCTGGAGAAGGAACCGAAGGTCGAGAAAATTTATTACCCCGGTCTCGAGCGGCATCCGCAGCACGAACTGGCGAAGAAACAGATGAGGGCGTTCGGTGGAATGGTGACGATCGTTTTGAAGACCGACCTGGCCGGCACGCGACGGTTCCTTGAAAACACGCATCTCTTCTCGCTCGCCGAAAGTTTGGGCGGCGTGGAAAGCCTCATCAACCATCCCGCCATCATGACCCACGGATCGATTCCGCCGGAGATGCGAGCATCGCTGGGGATTACCGATTCACTCGTTAGGCTTTCAGTGGGCGTCGAGGAAGTCGACGACCTGATCGAGGATCTGAAAACGGGGGTCGCGGCCATCTAGGTGGAGCGCGCGCTCCGTCGCGCGATGGTTAGTTATCCGGCTGCGCCGCCAAAATAGCATGGAGCGCGGAGCGCTCGATCCACCTCGCGCTTTTCATCGCTTCATCTAAGATTCCGGCGATGGGCAACAGCTTCGGAGAACTTTTCCGCATCACGACGTGGGGAGAATCCCACGGCGGGGGTGTTGGCGTGGTTATCGACGGCTGTCCACCGCGCATCGAGCTGAGTGAAGCAGACATCCAGCACGAGCTTGATCGTCGGCGTCCCGGCCAGAGCGCCATCGTCACGCCGCGAGATGAAGCCGATCGCTGCCAGATTCTCTCCGGCCTTTTCGAGGGGCGCACTCTGGGTACGCCGATCTCAATCCTGGTGATGAACAAGGACGCGCGCCCCGAAGCCTACGCCGAAATGAAATCCACCTATCGCCCCTCCCACGCTGACTTCACCTATGAGGCAAAGTATGGAATCCGGAATTGGCAGGGCGGTGGGCGCGCTTCCGCGCGGGAAACCATTGGCCGCGTGGCGGCCGGAGCTATCGCCCGCAAGATCATGCGCACGTTGAATCCGGACTTCGCACTGATCGCATACGTGAATCACGTATACGATGTGACGGCGACGGTTGATCCCGCGTTTGTCACGCTTGAGCAGGTGGAAACGAATGCGGTCCGTTGTCCCGATGCCGCGGCCGCGGAGAAAATTTTCAAAGCCATCGAGAAAGCGCGCGCCGAGGGAGACTCGTTAGGCGGGACGATCGCCTGCGTTGCCCGCGGCGTTCCCGCCGGGCTGGGCGAACCGGTCTTCGACAAATTGGAAGCCGATCTGGCGAAAGCGATGTTGAGCCTGCCGGCGTCGAAGGGTTTCGAAATCGGCTCCGGTTTCGCGGCCACCCGAATGCGGGGATCGGAGCACAACGACGCGTTCGAAATCCGCGATGGAAAGGTCCGGACTGAGACGAATAATTCCGGTGGCGTCCAGGGCGGGATCAGCAATGGCGAAAACATTTTCTTCCGGGTCGCTTTCAAGCCGACTTCCACGATTGCACGTGACCAAAAGACGGTGACCGCGTCCGGTGAAGAAACAACCCTGGCGGCGCGGGGCCGTCATGATCCATGCGTCCTTCCACGTGCTGTGCCGATTGTGGAAGCGATGGCCGCACTCGTCCTTTGCGATCATGCGCTACGGCAACGCGCCATTTCGGATTTCGGACAACCGCTGGGCTGAACCGCAATGCAGCAGTCGGCGACCAGTGGCTCAACGCTGTGGCAGATTGTCTTCCTTTCCTTCGCGGTCGTCCTGCTTTTGCTTGAAGTGGTTCGCGGATATCGGCTTGGTCTGCCGCGCCAGCTAATGCGGGGCGCTGCGGTAATCTGTGCTTACGCGGCCGCCTATTTCGGCGGCCAGCTTCTCCTTCCCTTGCTCCAGCCGATCCTGAAGTGGCCCGATTTTATTCTGTCGATGATCGGCAGCGCGATCGTCGCACTTGTCGTCTACGGCCTTATCGCCAGCCTCGGCTCCATTCTCTTCAAGCGCACCGCCCAGCATGGCTCCGCGACGGTTCGCCTGGTCTACGGCTTGAGTGGTGCCCTGACCGGCGTTGTGTTCGGCTTGTTTTTCCTCTGGTTGGTTCTGGTCGGTATTCGCAGCGTGGGGGCGGTGGCCGACGCCCAAGTGCAGGCTCATACGCCAACCGACGCGCCACCGCCTTCGTTGCGGGACAGATCCCGCGCCCTCGAAAATATCGATGCGAATGCGCTGACGTCCTTCCTCGCACGCCTAAAGAGATCGGTCGAAATGGGAAGCGTCGGCGATCTCCTAAAGAGAACAGACGTTACTCCGCCAGCCGTCTACCAAATCCTGAAAGATGTCGGAACTGTCTCGGCAAATCCCGAGAAGGCGCGCCGGTTTCTCTCTTTCCCCGGGGCGGTCGAGCTGAGCGAGCATCCAAAGATCGTCGCCCTGCGGAACGACCCCGAGATTGCCGACCTGATCCGAAAAGGACGGATCCTGGAGTTACTCCAACATCCCCGCGTCCTCGCCGCCGCGAACGATCCGACGCTCGTCGAGCATGTGAAGCAGTTCGATATCAAAAAGGCGCTGGAATACGCGGCGAAGAAAGATTGAGTCTCATCCAAAGGTCACAAAGGATCACAACCTTAAGATTGGAGCAGAACCTTTGTGTTCCGTTGTGACCTTTGTGTGAGAAATTCGACCAGTGCGGATTTTAATCGCGCCGGATAAATTCAAAGGGTCGCTGAGCGGCCGCGAGGTGGCGAACCATATCGCGCGGGGGCTTGGCGATCGTTTGCCCGATGCAATCCTGAAAACTCTGCCGATTGCTGATGGCGGGGAGGGGACAGCGGAGGTGATTTGCGAAGCGCGCGGCGGCAAGCTGGTCAGTTGCGACGCGCATGATGCACTGGGTCGCGAGATCGAGGCGCGTTACGTCTGGCTTGCCGATCAGGCAACAGCGGTGATGGAAATGAGCGCCGTGGCGGGAATGTGGCGGATCGCCTCTGAAGAGCGCGATTTGCCGAACGCGAATACTTTCGGCGTCGGCGAGATGATGAAACACGCCGCGAAGCGCGGCGCGAAGGAGATTTTGCTCGGGCTCGGAGGCAGCGCCACGAACGACGGGGGCATTGGGATGGCGCGCGCTTTGGGGTTCTGCTTTGTTGGCCGAGGCGATCACGAGTTGGAAAGGCCCGCGGATTTGGCGACGCTCCAGCAAATCTTTCGCACCGATGCTGATCGCGATTTTCCGAAGGTCGTCGCGGCGGCGGACGTGAGGAATCCGCTGCTTGGTCCCAGAGGGGCGACGCACATCTTTGGACCGCAGAAGGGCGGAACGCCGGAGCAGCTGGAGATTCTCGAGAGGGGATTAAAGCGATTGGCCGATATCGGCGCCCGCGATTTCGGCTGCGATTTCCGCGATTCGCCGGGAGCGGGCGCGGCTGGTGGATTGGGATTCGGGTTGATGACCTTTTGCGGCGCTTTGGTGAAATCGGGTTTCGAAGTTGTTGCGGAATTTGTGGGGCTCAGGTCCGCGATCGAAGAGGTGGACGTGGTGATCACGGGTGAAGGCCGGCTCGACGAGCAGACTTTAGAGGGAAAGGCGCCCGCTGGCGTCGCGCAGCTCGCGCGGCAGTTGGGCAAACCTGTGTTCGCGATTGTGGGAAGCAGAAGTGCAGAGGCGACGACCTCCGCGGTTTTCGATGCGGTGCTGGTTCTCGCGCGCGATCAGATCACCCCCGACGAATCGCGCGCCCGCGCCGGGGAGCTGTTGCAGGAACGGGCGCGAGAATTGGCCGGGATGATGTAGAATAGGCTCCCGTAAATGGAAGACGAGCCGTCACCCGCGATAACGCCATTTGTGTTTTCGGACCCCGGGGGCAAACGCTGGCCCCGGTTACGCCTGGCCCTGCTCATCGGCGGCATCGCGGTTTTCCTGGGTGCCGTTCTTTTCGTCCAAACGCTTTTCGTAGCGCCGCAGTTGCGGCTCCCTTTTTCCCTGCGCCAATTGAAGGGACAACTGAAGCAGCTCCAGTCGGTGAACCCCGCCAGTCAGAGGACGCCAAACCTCGCCCTTTGGGAAAAATTCGCCGCTGCGCGGCTCGCGGGGAAGAAACCGAAGCCGGTTGCGCTGCCACCTCCCGCGCATCCGCGGAAAAAATTTCCGAACAATGAAGTCCGGCTCGCGTTTTACGCCAATGGCGATCCCTACAGTTACACGTCGCTCGAGCAGCACGCTGCCCAGATCACGCACCTCTGTCCGGAATGGATGGCGATCACGAATGGCGCGGGCGATCTCCAGATCGATGCCGATAGCCGGCTGCCGAAGCTGGCCGCGAGCAAAGGTATCGCGCTCATGCCGCTCCTCACGAATCTCGTCGGCGATACCTGGCAGCCGGAAGCGGTTGAAAACCTGGCGCACAGATCGCCGGAGCGGCAGGACCGGTTCATCCGTCGAGTGCTCGCGATTTTGAATGATGCGAAAGCTGCCGGGGTGGTGATCGATTGGGAACAGCTCGATCCCGCTTACAAGAAAGACATCACCGCGTTTTTGGATCGGTTCACCGACGCGCTCCATTACGACGACAAACAGCTCTGGCTCTGCGTTCAGCCCGGACAGGACCTCGATTACATCGATTTTGAGGAGCTGTCCGACAACGTCGATCGCTTCGTGGCGATGCTCTTCGACGAAACATCCGACATCGATCCCGCGGGGCCGCTCGCATCACGTCGCTGGTTCGAAGGCTGGCTCAACGTCCTCATGGATGGCGCGGAAACGAACCAATGGATCATCGCGCTCGGCAGCTACGGGTACGATTGGACCGGCGGCGGAAAAAAAGCGGAGCTGATCAGTTTCCCGGAGGCGATGAGCCGGGCGAGCTACGCGGAAGTGAGCAAAACGACCGTCGAAGCGCCGCATTACAATCCCTATTTTTATTATGAGGATGCGGACAAGGACCATTCGGTCTGGTTCCTCGATGTGGTCACGTTCCTGAACGAGGTGCGGCGAGTGCGCGAAGCGAAGGCGGGCGGTTTCGCGATCTACCGGCTGGGGACGGAAGACGTGACCATCTGGGACGCGCTCGGAGTTCCGAACGATTTCAAAATGGACACAGCGACGCGCGCGCCGCTCGAAGTGCTGAAGGGAACGGACACAATCGCGGATATTGGAGAGGGCGAGATTGTTTCCGTCGATGAGACGACGGCAGACGGTTATCGAACGCTGGCCGTGGATGCGGAGGGTTATCTGACGGCGACGTATTCGAAGTTTCCGCAATTTCCGACGCTCTATCACCAGGGCGCCGGCGGGCCGCACCAAGTCACGCTGACTTTCGATGACGGCCCAGATCCGAAGTGGACACCGAAGATTCTCGATATCCTGAAAGCAGCCAACGTGAAGGCTGCTTTTTTTCTCGTGGGCGCGAACGCAGAAAAATATCCGGACCTCGTCCGGCGCATCGTCGCGGAAGGCCACGAGATTGGGAACCATACCTATTATCATCCCAACCTGGCCGAGTGTTGGCCGGAGCATGTTCGGATCGAGCTCAACGCCACCCAGCTCCTGCTCGAGACGATTACCGGCCGCTCGACAACGCTTTTTCGGCCGCCGTATGCCGCCGACACAAGCCCGTCAAAAATCAGCGAGCTCACACCGCTCCAACTCGCGCAGGACCTCGGCTATCTCGTCGTGCTTGAAAATATTGATCCCCAGGATTGGTCCCGACCCGGCGCGGACGTGATCGTGCAGCGGGTGAAGCAGCAGCGGCGTGACGGCAGCATTATCCTGCTCCATGACGCGGGTGGCGATCGCGAGCAAACTGTCGAGGCGCTGCCGCAGATTCTCGATTATCTCAAGACGCGCGGCGATTCGGTGGTGTTGATCAGCGCGCTGCTCGGGACTACGCGCGACGCCCTGATGCCATTGACGGAAACACAGGGCCGGTCGCTGACTCATTTCATTTCCGGCCTCGGCTTCCGGATCTTTCATGCGCTCGAAGAATTTCTCTGGGCCTTCATGATTGTGGCGACCGGCCTGGTCGTCTTGCGAACCCTGATCGTGATCTGGCTGGCGCCGCGTTTCCGGCGAAGCTGGCCGCGTGATTTCGCGGAGCCGATCAGCGTGCTCGTCGCCGCGTTTAACGAAGAGAAAGTGATCGCGGAAACGCTGCGCAGTTTGCTCGCGACGGATTACACGGGCGACATGGAAGTTATCGTGATCGATGACGGTTCGACGGACCGGACTACGGCCGAGGTGGAAGCGATCGTCAACTCTGATCAGCGGGTGCGGCTGTTGCGCCAGCCGAACCGCGGGAAGGCCCAAGCGTTGCAACGGGGACTCGCCGCGATGCGCACCGGCGTTGCGGTTTTCCTGGACGCGGATACGCATTGCCAGCGCAACACGCTCCGGCGATTGGTCGAACCGTTTTCAGATAAGACAATCGGCGGCGTTTCCGGGCACGCAAGAGTAGGGAACCTGCGCACATTCATCGCGCGGTGCCAGGCCCTCGAATACACCTGTGGTTTCAATCTCGATCGGCGAGCTTACACGCGCTGGAACTGCATGACCGTCGTGCCGGGGGCGATCAGCGCGATCCGGAAATCGGCGATCGACGATGCCGGCGGGCTGAGCCTCGAGACTCTGGCGGAAGACACCGATCTGACCCTGACCCTTCACAAGCGCGGGCAACGCATGGTTTACGTGCCGGAAGCGATCGCGTGGACGGAAGCCCCGGAAACGGTGAAGACGCTGGCGCGGCAACGGTTCCGCTGGGCCTACGGCACGCTGCAATGTCTCTGGAAACATCGCGACATGATTTTCAACTGGAAGTCCGGCGCGCTCGGGTGGTTCAGTCTGCCGAGCGTCTGGTTTTTCCAGATCATCCTGGTCGCGATCACGCCGATGGTGGATTTGTTTTTGCTGGTATCACTGCCCTTCGGCGCGTGGAGCGCGGTGCTGCCGTTCGTGATCGTGTTCCTGAGCATGGACGTGATCCTGGCGACGCTCGCCTGCATCATCGAGCGGGAATCCATCTTCGTAGCCTGGCGAATTCTGCCGATGCGCTTGATCTACCGGCCGATGCTGAGCTACGTGGTCTGGAAAGCAATCCTGCGCGCGGTGAAGGGAGCATTAGTTGGGTGGGGGAAACTAGAGCGAACAGCGAGCGTGCCGGCGCGGGCATGAGGGAAAATGACGAAGCACGAATGACGAATGTCGAAGGAATGACGAAGCCCGAATCAGCCGAAGCGCGATGCCATCACTCTTTCGTCTTTTGAGCATTTGTCATTGGCCATTCGTCATTTTGGCCGTCAGCTGCCTCGCGATTGTCGCCTGTCGAAAATCCGAATCGCAAAAATCGCGCATCGATCCCTACGCACCGGTGGAGGTTTTGCTGCCGGCCAACGGTGCTTACACCGGCGCATTCATGGATTTCGGCGATGCGGAAGACGACGTGAACATCGAGATGATCGAGGAGTTCGAAACCATGGTGGGCAAACGTCAGGCGATCATCGCCTCCTCGAGTTACTGGGGAGAACAAAGTTTCCCGACGCGGAATTTGAATGTGATCTGGCGGCACGGCGCGATGCCGCTGGTCTTCTGGTCGCCGTGGGACCGGCCCTACACCCAAAACCGCGGGCCGGACAAGTTCAGCCTGAACGAAATCATTGCCGGCAAGTGGGACGCCTACAT
>JALYIN010000370.1 GCA_030775765.1 Verrucomicrobiota bacterium | reverse complement strand
CAACGGCACCAACATCAACGCGGAGTGCGGCAGCATTTATCCCGCGGAGATCCAGCGAGCCGTCAAGGAAACCGGCGCGCAGATCGGGATCACGCATGATGGCGATGCCGACCGGGTTCTGCTGTGCGACGAGAAAGGCGACCTGGTCGACGGCGACGAAATTCTCGCGATCGCCGCCGTCGATCTTTTGAAATCGGGCCGGCTCGCCGAGCAAACGCTCGTCGCCACGGTCATGAGCAACTTCGGGCTCGATGAGGCGCTCGGCTCGCTCGGCGGCAAGGTCATTCGGGCGAAAGTGGGCGACCGTTATGTCATCGAAGAAATGGTGGAGCGAAACTTAAACCTCGGCGGCGAACAAAGCGGCCACATGATCTTCCGGGATTTCACGACGACCGGCGACGGGATCATCAGCGCGCTCCAGGTTTTACAGATCATGCAGGCGACCGGGAAGCCGCTGAGCGAACTGAAGCAATGCCTGAAAAAATATCCACAGGCGCAGCGGAACCTGAAGGTGAAGGAGAAACGGCCGCTCGAAGAAATGCCGGCGGTGATGAAGCTGGTGGGTGATGCGGAGAAGGAACTTTGCGGAAAAGGGCGGGTCCTGCTCCGCTATTCGGGAACGGAGCCGAAGATCCGGTTGCTCATCGAGGGCCGGGAACCGGAGCAGATCGATCGCCAGGCGAACCGGATCGCCGAAGCGATCCAAAGCGCGATCGGGATATAGGCCGTATAAGTCATAGAGGACATATGAGTCTCAGCCAGGTCATCGAGGCACTGCTGTTCGCTGCGCAAAAACCGCTCGCGGCGCGGGAGCTCGTCGCGGCCATTAAAGGCGCGGGCGGCGAGAACGAGCTCATGCTTGACGAATTTGCGAAGACGACCGAGGCACAGGTCGCGGCGGCGCTGGAACAATTGAAAATCGAGTATGTCCAGCAGGGCCGCGCTTTTCAACTCGCCGAGAAAGCGGAGGGCTGGCAGCTGGTCAGCGATGCGGCTTACGCACCCTGGGTCCGCCAGTTGTTTCCCGCCGTGAAGCCGGCGCGGCTCACGCCTCCGTCTCTGGAAACGCTTGCCATCATCGCCTATCGCCAGCCGATCACGCGCGCGGACGTCGAGGCCGTGCGCGGCGTCGCGGTGGACGGCGTTCTCCAAAATCTGATGGAGCGCGGGCTGGTGAAGATCGGCGGCCGCGCGGAGGTGCCTGGTCGTCCGCTGCTCTATGAGACCACCCAGTTTTTCCTCGAGCACTTCGGGTTGCGCGACCTTGACGAACTTCCAAATGCCGTGGAATTGCGCACCCGTTATCTGCCGACGGCGCCGCGAAAAGAAGCGGATGCTCCGGTGGAACCCGCGCCGGCCGAGCCGGCCCCGGCGCAGGATTGACTTGGCGGTTACATTGACGACGCTTCTCCGCGCCTAAGCGACGCGACCTGGCTTATGAAAACATTTCTCGGATTCGGAAAAGTGCTGGTGCTGGCTTCGTTGTTCAGCCTGACCGGCTGCGGGACCTACAACCGGCTCGTCACCCTCGAACAGACCGTGAACAAGAAATGGGCCGATGTGCAGTCGGTCTATCAACGCCGGGCCGACCTGATCCCGAATCTCGTCAGCACTGTGGCCGGCGCGGCGAACTTCGAAAAATCGACGCTGACCGAAGTGACCAACGCCCGGGCCAGTGTCGGCCAGGTAAAGCTCGATCCGAGCAAGGCGCCGACTGATGCCGCCGAGCTGGAGAAATTCCAAAAGGCGCAGGGACAACTGAGCAACGCGCTCTCTCGCCTCCTGGTGGTAAGCGAGAATTATCCTCAACTCCGAGCGACGGGAGCGTTCCAAAATCTTCAGGCGCAGCTCGAAGGAACGGAGAACCGAATCTCGGTGGAACGAAATAATTTCAACACCGCGGTGCAGGAGTACAACACCGCGCTGGAACGATTCCCGACCAACATGTTGAACAAGATGTTTGGCTTCAAGCCGCGGCCGTTCTTCACCGCCGCGCCGGGCGCGGAAAAGGCGCCGGAAGTGAAATTCGATTTCAACAAACCAAGCCCGGTTGCTACTCCGTAGCGGCGCGGGAAGCTCAAAATCCCACGCTCCAAGCTCCAAAGAAGCTTCAAATTTCCAATCCTACTGTCGTGCGCAATCGCTCCCGGAGCTTGGTGCTTGCTGCTTCCCTGGGA
>JALYIN010000369.1 GCA_030775765.1 Verrucomicrobiota bacterium | reverse complement strand
ACTCATGCCAGTTGAAGAGCTGCCACGATCCGGTAACCGCGAAAAAGATCAGCATCGGCGCGAACAGACAACCAAGATACAGATGCAGACTGCGCAGGAATTTCATGATCGCGTCGAGATACTACGTTCGGCGTCAGCCGCCGAGATAAATCACAAACGCAGTTTCCGTTTCCATTGCGCCCCCAGCCATCGCATAGTTTTCGGTCCATGGAGTCGCCGACGAATGACGCTGCCGCTGAACTACTCCGCACTTACACCGAGAGTGGCGGCATAAATTATCTCGACGCCGCGGCGATGCTCCCTTCGCGGCCGGCGATCGAAGTAGCGTGCGTCGACCTCATGAGCCTGATGTTTCCCGGGTTTCATGGAGAACCCCTGGTCGACTCAAGCGATCTGCCGGATGTAACCCGGAGCCGCATCCGCCGACTCCATGCCCGGATGAAGCCCGAGATTTCCAAGAGCTTCAACGAGCTCGACCGCGACGACGCCGACGCAAAGGCGGACGAAATCCTCAACTGGTTCATGTCGCAGCTCGGCCGTTTGCGCCAGGTCCTCTGGACCGATGTCGATGCGGCCTACGAAGGCGACCCGGCGGCCACCAGTTACGAGGAAGTGATCGTCGCCTACCCGGCAATCGAAGCGATCGCTATCCAGCGCATGGCGCATCTTCTTTACGAGAAAAAGGTGCCGCTGATTCCGCGGCTCATGACGGAATGGGCCCACACCCGCACGGGGATCGATATTCATCCGGGCGCGAAAATCGGTCCGCATTTTTTCATCGATCATGGGACCGGCGTGGTGGTGGGCGAGACCTGTGAGATCGGTTCGCGGGTAAAGTTGTATCACGCCGTAACCCTAGGCGCGCGCAGCTTCCTGAAAGATGAGCATGGCAAAATCAAGAAGGGCGGGAAACGTCATCCGACTTTGGAGGACGACGTGACGATCTATCCGAACTCGACTGTGCTGGGGGGCGAAACGGTGATCGGAGCCCGGAGCACCATTGGCGGAAACGTGTTCCTGATCCAGAGCGTGCCGCCGGATTCGCTCGTTTATTACGAGGAGAAGCAACTGCAAATCCTGCCGAAGCGCCGCGCCGGCGCGAAAGATTTCAGCGCGTAGCGGCAACCCGATGATTTATCTCGATTACAACGCGACCACGCCGCTCTGCCCGGCGGCGCGGGAAGCGATGGAGCCGTTCCTTACCCGGCATTTCGGCAATCCTTCCAGCGTGCATGCGGCTGGGCGTGAAGCCCGCGCCGGCGTGGACGACGCGCGGGATCGCCTCGCGGAGTTGCTGGGCGCAAAACCGCACGAGTTGATTTTCACGGGCAGCGGCACGGAATCGAATAACCTCGCTGTGCTTGGGCTCGCTCGCGCCCACGCGAGCCGCGGCCGCCATTTCATTTGCGCCAGCACGGAACACCACGCCGTCCTTAACGCCTTCGAACATTTGGGTCATCGCGAAGGGTTCGACGTCACGTTCCTGCGGGTGGATCGAGAGGGCCTCATCGATCCGGATGAATTGGCGCGCGCGATTCGCGCCGACACCATTCTGGTTTCGATCATGACCGCGAACAACGAAACCGGTGTACTCCAGCCGATGGGGGAACTTGCGCGACTTTGTCACGAGCGCGGTGTCCTACTCCACAGCGATATGGTGCAGTCGTTCGGAAAAGTGGAATCAAACCTGGAAGAGAGCGGCTGCGCGGCGGCGAGTTTCGCGGCGCACAAATTTTACGGGCCGAAAGGCGCGGGATTGCTTTATCTGCGCGCGGGCGTGGCAATCGAGGCATTGCAATTTGGCGGCGCCCACGAAAATCAACGGCGGCCGGGAACGGAGAATGTGGCGGCGATCGCCGGGATGGCGGCCGCCGCGGAATTTGTCTTGCGCAATCGCACAGAGGAACAGGAGCGCGAAGAGATTTTGCGCGACCGCTTGTGGTCGCAGATCAAGGGAGCTTGTCCGGATGCGATCCAGAACGGCGATGTTCCAGATCGGCTGGCTAATACGCTCAACGTCAGCTTCCCCGGCCTGAGCTCGGAAACGATCCTGATGGCTCTCGACCTGGAAGGCGTCTGCGCCTCGAGCGGGTCCGCCTGCATGGTCGGGTCCGTGGTGGCATCGCACGTCTTGCTCGCCATGGGGTTGCCAGCAGAGATGGCGGGCGCGGCCGTTCGCTTTTCGTTAGGCCGCGAAACCACTGAGCAGGAAATCGACCGCGCCGGAGCGAGCGTGGGCCGCGTCATCGATCGCGTTTCCTCCGCGCAGCCGCGGAGGCACAAAGAACTTGAGGCCGTTAGAGAAATCAACCGCGCTCCAATTTCGTTGCGGACGTGAACTCCAAATCCAACTACCGACAGCTCGACCTTGTCTTTCCGCCGGCGTTTTCGCCGGTGGTTCTTGGACGCGATTCCGCTTTGGAGGCGACCGCCCGTGAAATCCTCTCGCCCCTCGGCGCCGACGAACTCGCACGCGAGATCCACGTCGAATGGAATGCGCGGCTCTTTAGCGCGGCGGGCCGGGCTGATTCCCGCCGCAACCTGATCTCGCTAAATCCGCGCCTGCGCGAGCACGACTCGGCCGAGATCGATCGCACCCTGCGCCATGAGCTGGCCCATTTGCTGGCCCAATTCCGCGCGGGCCGGCGGCGCATTCCGCCGCACGGCGCGGCCTGGCGAAAGGCCTGTCACGATCTCGGCATTGCTGACGAATCGCGCTGCCATACCCTCCCCTTGCCGGTCAAACAACGCGCCCGCCGCTTTCTCTATCGTTGTTCCCGATGCGGCCAGGATTTTCCCCGCGTCCGGCGACTCAAACGCACCATCGCCTGTCTCGATTGCTGCCGGAAATTCAACGGCGGGAAATTCGACCCGAAAGCACGGCTCCGCCTTGTAGAAACCCGAAATTGAGGTAATTTTCGCGCTCTTCCTCGAAAAACTCCTCTTGAGCAAAAAGCTTTTTCTTTCTCTCGCGGTCGTGTTGCTCGCCGTGTCCAGCGCCCGCGCGTACGTGCGGGAGATCTACGGCGGTGTCGCCGTCGAGTGGACCAAGAACCGGACGGTGCGCGTCTATTTGTCGATCGATTATCCCTTTGGCCCTTTCACCGACGGCTTCGCCACTCTGAACGACTCGGCGGAGGACGCGCTCAACACGTGGAACCAACAACTGGTCCACATGCAGTTCGCGCCAATCAAGAATTCCCCGCTGCCCGCCGCCGATGGCGACGCAAACACGTCCGTCACCATGTCGAACAAGATGTATGGGACCGACTTCGGCAAGGGCGTGCTCGCGGTAACGCTGGTGTCGCACCGAGGCGCTTCCCTGCTCGAAGCGGATGTGATTTTTAATTCGGTTTATAGTTGGGACTCCTACCGCGGCGCTCTCATGCGAGACCAGGACGTTATGGACTTTCATCGAGTGGCGTTGCATGAGTTCGGTCACGTTCTCGGCCTGGATCATCCGGACGAGGCAAATCCAAAGCAAGCGGTCAATGCGATCATGAATTCGCATATCAGTTCTATCGATTCACTGCGACAGGACGACACCGATGGGGCACACAGTATTTACGACAGCGGCCCGGCTTTGCTGAGTTCAAACCCGGCGCCGAACCTGGTGAATCTGTCGACGCGCGCCTTTGTCGGCACCGGCAACAATGTGGTCATCGGCGGGTTTATCATTCAGGGATCGCAGCCTGCCACGGTGGTGCTGCGGGGCATTGGCGGCTCGTTGCCGGGTCTCGGGATCAACAACGCGCTGGAAGATCCGGTGATCGAATTGCACAGCGGCGCCAGCACCATCGCGGAGAGCGACGACTGGGTCGACGATTCGTGGGCAAGCACGATCGCCAGTTATCATCTCGATCCGACGAATAGCCGCGAGTCCGCCATCCTGGCGACACTGAATCCGGGCAGCTACACCGTGGTGCTGCGCTCCTACCCGAATAGCGATGGCAACCTTACCGGGACGGGCTTGATCGAACTTTACGATCTGCACACGACCGGCGGACGGGCTGGAAATATTTCCACTCGCGGGCCGGTGAGCTCGGGAG
>JALYIN010000368.1 GCA_030775765.1 Verrucomicrobiota bacterium | reverse complement strand
ATTTTGGTCAGCTTGAGCTTGAATGGCTGGTGCCGAATTCTACCCTAGGCAAATGGAAGAAGCCGAAGTGCCGCTCGAACATCTGCACGAAGAGATTCATCACCGCGCCGAGCACGGCGGCCCACCCTGGATTTCATGGGTAGCGTTGAGCACCGCGATCCTGGCCGTCCTCGCCGCCATCGCGGGGCTGCTTTCGGGCAAGCACGCCAACGAAGCGATGATGAGCCAGATCGAGGTCTCCAATCAGTGGAACCATTACCAAGCCAAGAGCATCAAGGCTTCCGTCCTCGATGCGAAGATGACGCTAACAGCAGAGGTCAGCGACAAAGACAAGGAAAAGGCCGGGCGTTACGAGGAGGAACAAAAGGAGATCAAAGCCGAGGCGGAGCGTACGCAAGAGGAGGCGAAGACCTATTTTCATAAGCACGAAATCTTTGCGCGCAGCGTCACCATGTTCCAAATCGCGATCGCCATCGCCGCCATCTCCGCGTTGACCAAGAAGCGAACCTTTTGGTTTGTCAGTCTGGTCTTTGGGTTGGTTGGCGTCGGCTTTCTGGTTCAGGCCTGGATGGGACATTGATTCATGCGTGTCCTCTCGATCGATGCCTCGCTGCGCAATACCGGCGTGGCGGTGATCGATGCTAATGGCGGGAAGGCGCGCGCGCTTTATTTTGGCGTCATCCATAATGCGACCAAATTGCGTCCCTCATCCTGTCTGGTGGCGATCCGCGATCGGCTGGCGGAATTGATTCACGCCCACGAACCGGATTGCTGCGCGCTCGAGGCGGTCATTTACGTGCAGAGTTACAAGACCGCAATTGCACTTGGCGCGGCGCGCGGCGCGGCCATTCTCGCGGCGGCGGAACGCGGGTTGCCGGTGTTTGAGTACGCACCAACCCGAATCAAACAGGCCACAGTCGGCCATGGCGGCGCCGACAAGAATCAGGTGGCGTTCATGATTCGGGCGCTGCTCGGATTGACGGAGACGCCGGGACCGGATGAGGCCGATGCCCTTGCCATAGGACTTACGCATCTCCGCGCCGCGCAATCGGCCAGGCTCGGAGTGCCGACGGGCGCCCAGATATGAACGAGCCTGCCCTTACGCCGCGCTGGCTTGGACGCATGGCATTCGGCGACGCGCTCGCGTTGCAGGAAGAACTGGTGGCGAAGAAACGCGCTAACCAGTCGTTAGGCGACGAAGTGCTCTTGCTCGAACACGAACCGGTTTATACGATCGGCCGCACGCCCGACCAATCGAGCCTGCGCGGCGCGGGCCACCTTCCGCATCCGCTTTTTCCCATCAATCGCGGTGGCCAGGCGACGTATCATGGCCCCGGCCAGTTGATCGGTTATCCGGTCATCGACCTGCGGAATTACGGACAGGATCTCCATCGTTATTTGCGCTGGCTCGAGGAACTGCTGGTGGAAACGGTGGCCACGCTCGACATCGCGGCGACAACCCGGACGGGCCTGACCGGTGTCTGGGTGGAAAATCGGAAGCTCGCCTCGATCGGTGTGGGCGTCCGCCATTGGATCACGATGCACGGCTTCGCCCTGAATGTTTGCGGCGACCTGTCGCCCTTCGATCATATCGTGCCCTGCGGCATTTCCAATGTGACGATGACCTCGATCGAAAAAGAAACCGGCCGCCAGGATTCGGTGATGGAAGTCGCTTCCCGGGTGGGCGAGGTTGCCTTGCGCCGCATTTCCGCACTCCGGAACGTTGAAGCGCTCGTCTGACTTATGACCATCCCACTCGAAGACAACGTTTCCGACGTCATCGGAAAAGCCCAGCGCGGCCTGGGAATCTCCGATAGCCAGCTGGCCGAGCGCGCCGGGGTGAGCGCGGATAAAGTCCGAAGCCTGCGCTCCGGAGAGTTCGACGCGGATGCGATCGACCGGATCGCGCCGCTTCTAAAACTGAGTAGCGCAGGTCTTCGGACGCTGGCCTCGGGAAAATGGGAACCAGTGGAAGAAGTCGACGGCTTAGCGCAGTTCAACACGACCTATCACGACATGACGGTGAATGCCTACCTCGTCTGGGATCCGGCGACTCATGACGCGATTGCGTTCGATACCGGCGGCGATTGCAGCGGGATGTTAAGATGCATCGATAAGGAAACCCTTAGCGTTCGATTAATCCTGCTCACGCACGCTCATCCCGATCACGTCGCCGATCTGCGGCGGCTGCGACAAACAACCGATGCGCCGGTTTACATTTCGGAACTCGAATCGGAAGAGGGCGCGCAGCCCATCGCGGAAGGAAAACGTTTTAAAGCCGGCTCCCTGAAAATTGAAGCGCGCCTGACCTCGGGCCATTCTCCCGGCGGGATGACCTACGTCGTCACCGGCCTTGCTCGGCCGATTGCCGTAGTCGGCGACTCGCTCTTCGCCGGTTCCATGGGCGGCGGCAACGTTTCTTACGAAGACGCGTTGCGAAATAACCGCGAGAAGATTCTCTCGCTTCCGGAACGGACGATCGTTTGTCCCGGCCACGGACCGCTTACGACGGTGGAAAAAG
>JALYIN010000367.1 GCA_030775765.1 Verrucomicrobiota bacterium | reverse complement strand
ATGAAAGACTCCTAAGGCCGCCTGGTTTTGGCTCGTTAGAGAGCCTTGTAGACGAGATACACGCCGGGATGCTGGATGGTTTGACAGTGCTCGCACGACTCCGCCGAACTGATAACTATCGAACCCGGCGGGGGCTTAACTCCCGGAGCAAGGTGGACAAATTCCGAAACGGGTCTCTTCTCAAGGGTTGCATACCATAAGGCATGGATATAGGCGGGTCCCCATTTTCCATCCTCGAGATAGATTGGCCGGCTCGGTTGCGTGACCGCCAGGTCGTAAGCTGTCTTGTACGGAACATCAAATTCGTTTTCGCGTTTTGGTCCTTCACGTTGAAAGACAGTTTGAAATCGGTAAGCTTCCACAGCCGTGAGAGCCAGGATAAGGAATAGGATCGAAAAACGAGCGGATCGGGGCAGGTAGGACTTTGTTATTCCGTCTCCAAGCGTATGGCTATCCTCGACGCGCCTCGCCAGCAGCCATTCTAAAGCAGGCACCGTGAGGACTAAAAGAAAAACCGGATATGCCATCAGCCGCATGGCATGGAACGGCTCATTCGAAACTGCCCCGGGCACAATCGCGATCACAAGCCCGTAGAGAATAAAACGCCACCAAGGCCTGCGTTGGAGGCGAAACAGGACGATAAATAGACCGATTAACACCAGGATGAACGTCGCGAAAAACAAGGCGCCTCCCGCCCCCTGCACATGATGGCGCGGGTGATAATCGCCCATCAAAAGCAGGCCTGTCAGGGCCTGATCTTCCAGGTAGCGGTCTATAAACTGAGACGCAATCTCGCTCCACGGGACGCCTGGCCGGATGTAAGAGATCTCGCCTAACCGTTTCGACAGGATCCCTCCATGGCTCCAGTTGAACACCAGAATCGGGATTAAGGTCCCGCCGTACAACAACCCGGTTTTGATAATGCTAATAAAACGTTGCCTCGACGTCGCGAACCATAGAAGACCCAGCGCGAGGAGCGGTCCCAGGAGCCGTCCGCTCGTATAACAATAAGTCACCAACGCGAGGGAAGTTGCGAGCATGGTAACCTCCCGCCAGTTCCAAGATTCCTTACCTTGAGCGTGGTAGACCGCCAAAAGGAACGGCGCCAATGCCATGGGCACGAATTGTGGCTCCAACAAGAGTCCTCTTCCTTCGAAGAACCATGGCGTCAACAGTGCCGTGGAAGCAACGATGACACCTATCGTTCTTCGGCCAGACATTCGCCTGGCTAAAACGCCCAACAACAGACAAGCCGTAAAGACCCAAAAGGCGCTAAACATCCTGGCCAGAAAAATACTCGGCGGGAAGATACGAAACATGGCGGCGAGCATATAGACCTGCGTGGGGTCCGCGACCTGTCGAAATCCATCGCCATAGTATTGAAAGTACAGCGGAAATCGCGGTCCAAATTCACCAGCTCCGGTGTGCGCCACCAGGTAGGCATTGTAGGCTGGTGCCGACTCATCCAGATAGAATCCCGGCGGATTATCCCGAAGCCCGGAGGTGTAAAGCGCGAAGACGAGACCAAGACCTGCCATTCCGAACAAGACACGCAAACGACGACGTGAACGGTTTTCCATCAGAATGAGTCTGAGCTAACTTGCGACTTCCCTGAAATCTGTCGAACATTGTGATGGCGTCAGGGGATTGCAGCAAGGAATATTGGTTGGAGCCACTTGTGACTCAGCCCGGAAATAGGTTGATGACGTAAGCAATGAATCAGGAATTCGATCACCTCGCGCCCAAATACAAAGAACTCCTAAACGATCCGGTGCGTGAGTATTTCGCACCCGGATCGAAATTCTTCCTTACCCGAAAAATCGAGATGATGCTCGAGTTTGCGGATCGCCAGCCACTCGATACACGTCAGGCCACATGGCTTGATGTTGGATGCGGCAAAGGTGAAATGCTGCGTGCCGCGCAGCCGCATTTCGGCAAAGCTCTCGGTTGCGACGTGTCGCTCGGGATGATAAGCGAGTGTCGCGAGCTTGAGGTAGTGCACCAGGTGGACCCGCTGCGTCTCCCCTTCCAGAACGGTTCTATCGACTGGGTGACGGCAATTTGTATCCTCCATCACATCAGGCCACACGAGCAGGCGCTCCTCCTAAGAGACATTTATCGCGTGCTTCGGCCCGGCGGAATTTTCGCAATCATCGAACACAATCCTTTCAACCCCGCGGTGCAATTGATTACACGGCGGACACCAGTCGACGAGAACGCCAAGCTCCTGACTGCTAGGTCCGCGCGGCGCCTGGTGCGTGCTGCTTCGATGCGGCTGCTTGAGACTCGATATTTTCTATACGTCCCGGAGCGGATATATCGTTGGGCCGCTCCCGTCGAACGCGCTCTAGGCCGCGTACCTTTTGGCGGTCAATACGTTGTATTCGGAAGGAAACCCGCATGAGCATAGGGCCCTTTTCGGCGCGCCGGCTCACTTCGCTTTTCATGGATAGGATGCCCCATCAGGATCTTGAAAAGCTTGACAACAGTCTAAAAAAGGCTGCTTTGATGAAGTAGTTGAAATGGTGGCGAGCTGACCATCTCACAGCCTTCATCGGCCGAGGACAGTAACAACATTAAATGAAGCCTGTCTTGTCATTTGTTCTCCCGGTCTTCAATGAGGAGGAGACTCTCAGGGAGACGTGCCGCCGTCTCGTCCCAATCATGGAAAGCCTGGGCGGGGAAGGCGAGATCATCCTGGTGGACGATGGCAGTCGCGACCATTCGCTGGAAATAATGCGCGGTTTGCACGAACAGGACGGGCGAGTGCGCTACATAAGCCTGGCGCGCAACTTCGGCCATCAGGTTGCAGTCACCGCCGGCCTTTGCTTTGCGCAAGGGGACGCTGTTGTCGTTCTGGACTCTGACCTGCAAGATCCGCCCGAATTGATCCCGGCCATGATCGAAAAATGGCGAGAAGGATTTCAGATAGTCTATGCCCAACGCACGGCGCGCGAGAGTGAACGTCCAGCAAAGAAGCTCCTGGCTTACTTCTTCTACCGTTTATTGCGCCTTCTTACAAATGTCGACATCCCGGCAGATACTGGCGACTTCTGTTTAATGGACCGTAGGGTTGTAGATCTCTTGAACGCGCTACCTGAGCGTGGTCGCTATCTGCGGGGATTGCGAGCCTGGATTGGCTTTCGCCAGGCTGCTGTCCCTTTCGAGCGGGAACCGCGCTTTGCCGGCGAAGTTAAGTACACATTTCGCAAATCATTCGGTTTGGCCGTTACCGGCATTGTTTCCTTTTCGGCCGTGCCGCTTCGGATCGCCACCTACCTCGGGCTGCTGGTGGCCTCCTTCGCGCTAGTTATGGTTGTGCTTGTGGTTTACTGGCGCCTATACTATCCCACCGCACCGCTCATCGGCTATACGATCATCACGGCTGCTATTTTCTTTCTCGCAGCCGTCCAGTTACTCTGCCTGGGGATTCTCGGTGAATACCTCGGCCGCGTTTATGAGGAGGTTAAAGGCCGGCCCATTTTCACCTTAAAGGAGGTTGCCGGAATTACAGTTGCTCCTACCTTGAACGTCAATCCGCGGGCGTGGCCCCACGTCCGCAAAGAAGGTACACCGCATTCACGGAGCGAAAGATAATACAGGCGGAGATGGAAAAAGCTTCTTTGCACCGGGGCACGGTTTGACGCTCTCTTAGCCTTAGGAGAAAGACCGTAGAGATGCCTTGGCACACAATTGCCACGGAGGAGTAAGGGTTCGAAAACAACTCCTAAGTCCGCTCCTGTGAATCGCATTTGGGCCGTTGCGCCTAGTAGCGAAATCTCACTTTTTCCTGAAGACTTCCACGGCATTCCACGCCACATCGGGAGGCTCCCTTTCGTATTCGAGCGCGCGCTCGAGATACATCTTCGCCAAAGCGTCGTCGGGATAGAACTCGATGAACTGCGCAAAGAGAATCTTCGCCTGGGTGAACTCGCGTTCGCGAAATTTTCGGAAGCCGGCTTCATAGGTCTCGAGGCGGTGGAGAAACTCCTTGTCTCCTCGAGCCTTCTTTTCGCCGATCAAGGTGAAGATCTCCACCGGCTCGGTTTTGCCCTTCACCTGGACGAAGGCCACGCTGCGCACATCGAAATCGTCCCGGATCAATGCAGCCGCCCGCGCGCCGACCAGAATGTCGACCGCGTAGGTGCGAGTGAGAGCCTCGAGACGGGAAGCGAGGTTCACCGCGTCGCCAATTACCGTGGGGTCGGCTTTTTCCTGCGAGCCGATGTTGCCACCGAGGACGTCGCCGTGGTTGATCCCGATCCCGATATGAAACGGCGCGATGTTCCGCGCTGCCCACTGCTGGTTGAGGGCTGCCAGTTCCCGCCGCATGTCCAGGGCCGCCCGCGCACACGCCTTCGCGTCCTCGCTAACTCCCCGGCTGCTGACGTTCCCCCAGACCGCCATGACGGCGTCCCCGATGAACTTGTCCAACGTTCCGTTGTTCTCGAAGACCGCGCTCGTCATCTGGCTGAGGTATTCATTGAGCTGGGCCACGAGCTTCTCGGGGTCCGCGCTTTCGGTCAGGGTCGTAAATCCGACAATATCCGAGAACAGGATCGTGGCCGGGATCCGCACCCCGCGCAGGCTGCTGTAGAAGCTGTCGGGATTGTCGAGAATCTCCTTCACCAGATTCTTGGAAACATAACGCTCGAGCGTGCGCCGCGTCCGCAGCTTCTCCATCCGTTCCAGGACGAACTCGAAGCCTAACGAGAGGAAGCCGGCGGTTAGAAATGTCGAGAGCACCGGGACAACTACGACGAGCAGTCCCGTGCGATCGTACATCACCCGCGCAAAACCCAGGTAGGCGCCCGCGATCGCGAGCAGGCTGATGACGCAAATGAGTGGTCGCCGGACGAACGAGATCAGCAGCCAGGCTAGAACGGCCGCTGCTGCCAGCAGCATTAAATCCGTTCGTTCCGAGGTGGGGTGGAGAAAGTCGTGGTCGAGCGTCGCCGCCATCGCGTGAATGTGCAAAGTCGGCCCCGGTGTATCCGGGCTCATCGGGGTGGCGACAAAATCGTGCAGGATCTGCGCGGAGGCGCCGACGACTATGATCTTGTCCTTGAAGAAATCGCCGTCGGCATAATTGGCGTGCCAGAGCTTTGGATCAAACACTTCATAAAGCGGCACAGGCAAATAGGCGTCGTTCGGGCCGAAACGAAACTGATGCGGCAGAAAATCCCAGAAGACATCTTTCTCGTGTCCGGTTTTCTTCAACATCCGCGCCGACATCGAATAATAAACTTCCTGGGACGGCTGAGGATCCTGCTCGGCCAGGATCCGGTCGGAAGACTGGTAACGGATGCAACGCACCTTGCGATCGAGCGGATCGGAAAAGAAGATGACAAACCCGACGCGTTCGTCCTGCGACGCCGGCGGCGGAATGAGATTGGCGTTCGGAAGCACTGCCTGCACGCCCCTGGAGAAGTCGAAGTTCATGCCGACGACCACCCGGTCGCGATACCGGTCCAGGGCGTCGTGGAATACCGGGTCGCCATCGTTCGGCGGATTGCAGACGAAATCGAACATCACTCCACGCGCACCCGCCCCGAAGAGCCGATTGAAGAGGAGGGCCCAAACCTCCCGCGACCACGGGTACGGTCGTTCCGTCATTAATTGTAACGCGCGACTGCTCGCCAGCTCCTCAGGAGAAAAGGGTGGCAGCTCCAGGGTCGTCTGATCGATCCCGAGAAAAACGAACTCGGGATGGGTCTGCGCCTTGCGACCTTCGCGCTGGAGAAAATCCTCGAAGTTTTGTTCCTGCTGCCAGACGCCGGATAGAAACGGGAGGGCTGGAAAGAAATGCCCGGCGAGAATCACCGCCGCGCAAAAGGCGCAGATTGCCGCCACAACGATGCGGCGATGTCGGGCCATCCAGAGCACGGCGCGATTTTAAGGGCGGCATTCCCGGCGGCCAATGCAATTCTGCTTTCCGGTTGCGTCAACCCACTCGCTCGCTACTTTTCCCGCCCGCGAACGCCGATGCGTTTGCCGATCTGCTCACCTGGCCTGCTAATGCGGACCTGATCAGCGAATGAGGTCGCGCAGATCATTAACCGAAAAAACAATTCGCTGAAAGAAGGAGTCCGCTCCGGCGGGCTAAAACAAAATGCCAAGAGCAACTAATGCTCCCGCCAGTCGGGAGCGACGCAAACGCGTCCTCGACCAGGCCAAGGGTTATCGCGGCCGCCGTTCCAAACTTTTCCGGTACGCGAAGGACGCGACCATGAAGGCCAAGTACTGGGCGTATCGCGATCGCAAGACGCGGAAACGCACCTTCCGCTATCTCTGGATCCAGCGGCTTAACGCGGCGGTCCGCGCTCAGGGCCTCACTTACAGCCGGTTCGCCGAAGGCTTGAAGGCCGCGAACATCGGACTCGATCGCAAGATCCTTTCCGATCTCGCGATCACCGACGAAGTCGCGTTCAAGGGAATCGTCGAACAGGTAAAGACCGCGCTCGGGGAGAAAGCGAAAGCCAAGAAAGCGGCGTAGTTGGAGCGTGGGCTGTCCTCAGCGCATTTGCGCGCGACTTGTCCGCTGAGACAGCGGACGCTACAACGTCTTTATGTCTCACGAGCTGGAACAACTGCGCGACGCCGCGCTGACTGAGATCGCCGCGTCTGCGGACGAGCAAACGCTCGAGGCGACGCGCGTCCGTTATCTCGGGCGCGCCGGCAGTATTTCCGCGTGGGCCGAGCGGATGAAGTCGCTCAGCAAGGACGAGAAGCCGGTCGTCGGCAAACTTCTGAACGAAGCGCGGACCAGCGTCACGACAGCGATCGCGGAAAACGCCGAGCGTCTTCGCGCCGCTGAGGAAGCGCGGGAGCTGGCGAACATCGACATCTCACTTCCGGGCACCGCCACCGAGATCGGCACCCTCCATCCCCTCACCCAGATGCTCGATCGCGGGATCAGCATTTTTCGGCGGATGGGTTTCGCTCTGGCCGAGGGCCCCGACGTTGAGACCGAATGGCATTGCTTCGACGCGCTCAACACCGCGCCCGACCACCCGGCGCGCAACGAGCAGGACACTTTCTATTTACCGGACGGCCGCCTCCTCCGCACTCACACGTCCACCGTCCAGATTCGTACGATGGAAAACGCGCCGCCGCCGATCCGTGTAATCGCGCCGGGCGCGGCCTATCGCCGCGATGAAGTGGACGCCACCCACAGCGCGCAGTTCCACCAGATCGAAGGCCTCTACGTGGACGCGAAGGTGAGCATCGGGGACCTCAAGGGAACGCTGGAATTTTTCCTGCACGAACTCTTCGGGGCGGATACGCAAGTCCGTTTTCGCCCGCATTATTTTCCGTTCACGGAACCGAGTTTCGAGATCGACGTGAAATCGAAGGCGCTCAAGGGCGGCGAAAAATGGCTGGAGATGTGCGGCTGCGGGATGGTGCATCCGGCCGTGTTCGAGCAGGTAAATTCTGCGCGGGGCGATGACGCTTACGATCCCAAGAAATGGAGCGGGTTCGCCTTCGGCCTGGGAATGGACCGCCTGGCGATGATTCTTTTCGGCATTCCCGATCTGCGCTATTTCGCCGCGAACGACCTCCGGTTCCTGAAGCAGTTCGCATGATGAAACCGCTCGGTATCAACGAGGGCGTGTCATCCCGAGGCAGGCGAAGCGCGCCGAGGGACCTCTCAAGCGCTCTTACGCTTCCGCGAAGCATTGAGCGTCTCCGTCACGATGGGCGTCGCCGATGGTTTGCATGGCACAATTTCCAACTGAGAGGTCCCTCGCCGAGCTGCGCCAGCCTCGGGATGACAGCAGCGTTATCGCAATGAAATTCTCCGTTAATTGGCTCCGGGAATTTATCGGTCGGCCGAAGAGCATCGACGAACTGGCGGAGTTGCTCACGCTCGCCGGGACCGAGATCGAAAGCATCGAAAAGCGTGGCGCGAATTTCAATAACGTGGTCGTCGCCCAGATCAAAGGGTCGGCGCAGCATCCGAACGCGGACCGCCTGAGCGTCTGCCAGGTCGATGATGGCAGCGGCCAGGAACGCCAGATCGTTTGCGGCGCGAAGAACTACAAGGTGGGCGACAAGGTGCCGCTCGCGCTGCCCGGCGCGGTGCTGGTGGGCGACTTGAAAATCAAGCCGAGCAAACTGCGGGGCGTGGAATCGCAGGGAATGCTTTGCAGCCCGAGCGAGCTCGGCCTTTCGGCGGACAGTGACGGCCTTCTGATCCTTTCGCCCGAAGCGAAGGTCGGCGACCCGATAGCAGCGCTTTTTCCTGAAGACACTATTCTCGATGTCGAGATCACTCCGAACCGAGGCGACCTTCTGAGCCATTTCGGTTTGGCGAGGGAGATTGCAGCGCTGACTGGAGCCGCGATGCGCACGTCGCGTATGGCGAACAGCGCGGCCTCCCCTACACGAGGGGGTGCGGGCTCCGTCAAAATCTCCGCGCCTAATGCATGCCCGTTTTACTCCGCGCGGCGGATCGAGAAAATGAAGGTCGCCCCCAGCCCGGATTGGTTGCGCGCGCGACTGGAGAGCGTCGGCCTGCGTTCCATTAATAACATCGTGGACATCACGAATTTTGTGATGCTCGAACTCGGCCAGCCGCTGCATGCGTTCGACGCCGACAAATTGAGCGGCGGAATCAACGTCCGGCTGGCCACCGCCGGTGAAAAATTCCTCGCGCTCGACGGAAAGACGTACTCGTTAGGCGAACAGGATCTCGTCATTGCCGATGATGCGCGCGCGGTGGGCATCGCCGGCGTC
This sequence comes from Verrucomicrobiota bacterium, assembly GCA_030775765.1. Lineage (GTDB taxonomy): Bacteria > Verrucomicrobiota > Verrucomicrobiia > Chthoniobacterales > UBA10450 > AV80. Next base: position 4,971 of record JALYIN010000367.1, on the reverse strand, counting down.
ATGGGAGGGGAAGACACCGGCGTGACTGAGTCCACGAAGACTCTGCTGCTGGAAAGCGCGTTCTTCGAACCCGCCAGTATTCGACGGACCGCGCGGCGCCTGAATCTGCCGAGCGACGCCAGCTACCGCTTCGAGCGCCGCGTCGATCCCGGGATGGTCCTCGCAGCGTCCAGCCGCGCGGCTGAATTGATGCGCGAAATCGCCGGCGCCAATCCCGTCCCCGAAATTGCGATGGCCGGCGCGCTGCCGCCATCACCGCCGGAGGTTTCCTTGCGCTACGAGCATTGCAACGAACTCATTGGCGTGCCGGTGCCAGCGCAACGCGTGGAAAAAATCCTCCAAAACTTCGGCTTGGAGAACGCGCAGGGCGACAGCTCGCAGACTTCATGGCGCATTCCGAGCCACCGTTTCGATCTGCAACGCGACGTCGATCTAATCGAAGAAGTCGTGCGCGTGTTTGGAATCCAGAATGTGCCCGGGCGAGAACGGAGCCGCTTCACTACCGAATCCGAAGCAGATCGCGGCTACGATTTTGAATCTCGTCTGCGCATGCGTCTGGCGGGGCGCGGACTTGCCGAAGTGCGGACCTCGAAATTGATCTCGCGCAAGGCGACTGAATTCGAAAGCGCGATCGAATTGCGTAATCCGCTCAACGAGGACCACGTCGCGCTCCGGCGCAGTTTTTATCCTTCTTTCCTGGATGTTTTGGCCCGCAACGTTTTGGGGGGCGCGCAGCGCGTCGCCATCTTTGAGGTGGGGCGCGTGTTCGTTCCTCCCAAGGGGAGCGAGGAGCGGCATCTCGGAATTCTTTTGTGGGGAAATTCCGAGCCTTCCGCGCACTGGCGTTCGCACAACCGCGTCCTCGATTATTTCGATATGAAAGGCGTGATCGAATCGGTCATTCCGTCTGCGTCTTTCAAGCGGGTTGAGCGACCCGATCTCACCCTGGCAGTCGAAATCTGGCGCAACCAAGAGCCAATTGGTTTCGCCGGCCAGGTCGTTTCCCAACGGACGAAGACGATCGGCGGGACTCACCCCGTCCTTTTTGCCGAGTTCAATATTGATTCGATCGAACACCTGCAAAGTGGACGAGCATTTCGCGAGATCGACAAGTTTCCCGCCGTCACGCGCGATATCGCGATGATCGTGCCGGAAAATTTGACTCACGAAAAAGTTCTGGCGACGATCGTGGGCGCGGACGAACCCCTGCTCGCGAGCGTCGAGTTGTTCGATGTTTTTGGCGGTGGGGAAGGGAAAAATTTCGGCGCGGAAAAAAAGTCATTGGCATATGCGTTGACATACCGCGACAAAACTCGCACACTGACGAACGACGAAATTACCGTGGTCCACGCGAAGATTCGCGAGCGGTTGCAGCGGGAATTGGGTGTGGAATTGCGGGAGTAGTTCTTTGATAGCGGCCGGGAGTTTTCCATTGAGGGTTGGGATGGAAACCAGAGTTTTTCGCTCAACTCTCAACCGAGAACTTTCGACCAATTTACCCTGCGGTGTTCGAGATTACAGGTGTGATTCCCGAACCGATATTTCATTGACCAGGAGGCTTGGCTGCATTGGGAAGATGACATGCCTTAATTGGAAGTCAGACGCTCGTGCGGCGGTCATCCGCCCGTTACCGAAAGGGAACGGGATATCCGCCTAAACGGCATTTGCGGGGTAATAATTTAAACCCGGGCTGCGAAAGCAGTCCGGGCTTTTTCCTGCTCATGCTCTTGATCCTAATCTTTTCTGAAAACATCCCGCCTCCCGACCAGGATCAGGAATTGAGATTGACCCACTCCACGCTTTCATTTTCTCTGAGCCAACCCTCTTCGAGGAGAATCCATGAATATTCACTCGCGCTCTTCTCTGGCTTTGGTCGCGCTGGCGCTCATCTGTCCAATCGCCCACGCCAAGACTCCGAAACAATCAGCCCCCGATTTGGTGATCGAGAAAACGACCCAGACCTCGTCCACCTTTTGGGTCGTCAAAGTCAAGAATATCGGCAACGGCGATTCCGCACCGACCACACTTAAAATGGTAGCGACCCCCGGCGGCTCTTATTCCTGCCCGGTCGCCGCAATCAAAGCGGGCGGCATCGCCGATGTGCCCTGCAGGATGCCATTCAAGGCGAAGGCTGACATGCGTTGTGAATTCACCGTGAATCCCGACAAATCGATCAGGGAAGCCAGCTACGCGAACAATCGCACCGTCAGCGCGACGAATCCGAAGTTCAATTAGGCGAGTGGGTCTTGTAACCCAAAGTCCGTTGAAGATGATTTGAAAATTCGGCGGTAAGCGGGACACTGCGCGAGCATGCGCGCAATTCTCGCTCTCGAAGACGGCCGGATTTTCGAAGGCGAATCATTTGGCGCCACCGGCACCCGCGTCGGCGAAGTCTGTTTCAACACTTCGATGACCGGTTACCAGGAGGTGCTGACCGATCCCTCGTATCGCGGTCAGATCGTGGCGATGACGTACCCGCTCATCGGCAATTATGGAACGAACGCGCTCGACCAGGAAAGCCGCGAACCGCACGTGCGGGGGTTCGTCATCGAAGAGCTAAGCGAAATCCCGAGCAACTGGCGTTCGGAATCGTCGCTGGAAGATTACCTGGCGCACTGGAAAATTCCCGGCGCCCAGGGCATCGACACGCGCGCGCTGACGCGCCATCTCCGCGAGCTCGGCGCCATGAAGGCGTGCCTGACGACGGAAGCGCTTTCGGAAAGGCAAGCGATTGCGCAGGCGAACGAAGGGGAAGGCGTAATTGGGATGGATTACGTGCGCGAAGTCACCACGGGTGCGCCGTATGAATGGGATCCCGATGATCGGCTGAGTGCCAACTGGTCGGTCGCGAGCGGGACCGCGGAGGAAGTGGTCAGGGAAGCGCTGCCGCCCGTTCGGTATCGTGTGGTCGCCTACGATTACGGGATCAAGGAAAACATTTTGCGGCGCCTGCGCCAGAACGGCTTCGCGGTGACCGTCGTGCCGGCAGCGACTAGCGCCAAGGAAGTGCTCGCGCTGAATCCAGACGGCGTCTTTCTCTCGAACGGTCCCGGCGATCCCTCGGCAGTGCCGTACGCGCACGAATCCCTCCGTGGTCTGCTCGGCAGGAAACCGATCTTCGGAATCTGTCTCGGCCACCAGATTCTCGGGTTCGCGACGGGCGGGAGAACATTCAAATTGAAATTCGGTCACCGGGGCGGCAACCAGCCGGTGAAAGATTTGCGAACGGGGAGGGTGGCAATCACGTCGCAGAACCACGGGTTCGCCGTGGACGCGGATTCATTGCCGAAAGAGATGGAAGTCACGCACATCAACCTGAACGACGGGACGGTGGAAGGGATGCGTCATCGGGAGCTGCCGGTCTTCAGCGTGCAATATCATCCCGAGGCCGCGCCTGGACCGCATGACGCGAGTTATTTCTTCTCGCAGTTCGCGGAGTTGATCGAAAACGGTCGTTAGGCTGCTTCTGTAGCCGCTTCGCTGCGCGAAGCGTGGGTGCGGCACGGCTTCCTGTTGCGACGTCGCCCTCACGCTTCGCATAGCGAAGCGGCTACAGAATTGACCTCCAGCGAATCGGGGCCCACGTTCCCCGATGTTGTATTCACCTGATAGAACTTCGAAGTGGTTGCAATTCACCGTCGTCGCGAGCTTTTCGGCGACTCTCGTGCTGTCTCCTCTGGCGCTGGCCCACGAGGATCACGACAAAGAGAAACTGGCGGTGGCCGCCGAGAAAACGCTCACCGGCGAGATCGTCGACCTGATGTGCTACGCGGATCATGGCGCGACCGGCGAGAAGCACGCGAAATGCGCGGCGACCTGCATCAAGGGTGGCGGGCCGGTCGCTATCCTGAGCGACGGGAAAGCATATCTCGTGGTCGGCGACCACAAGCCGATGAACGAACAGCTCGCGGAGTACGCCGGCAAAACGATCATGCTGAAAGGCAAGCTCGCGAGCAACGGTGGAATCCCGATGCTCGAGAATGCCGAGATCGTGAAGAAGTAATTGGAGCCGGCCGCCCCCGTGCCGGACGGCCTGATGGCAGGCCGTCTCCATTTTGTCTGTTACCGTCTCCTCAATGCCGCGACTTCGCGAAGCATCCGCACGCTATCCCGCGCGAAGCTAACCTTGCTTCCTTCCACGTGGTTCCAGCGCACGGGGATTTCTTCCATCCGCAGGTTCGCCTTTCGCGCCAGGGAAAGCAGCTCGACGTCGAAACCGAAACCGTTCGTTTGCGCCTGCTCCAAAATCGGCCGGAAGGCATCGAGGCGAAACGCCTTGAACCCGCATTGCGTGTCCCAGAACGGTAGGCCGGTCGCGACGCGCACAATCAAATTAAAGACACGGCCGCCCTGCTCGCGGCGCCACGGCTGGTGGTGACCGATCAGAGTACGGTCCAACGCGCGCGAACCGAAGGCCACGTCAAGTTCGCCGGCCGCAATCGGCTCGACGAGCTTGGACGCTTCGTCGATCGGCGTGGAGAAATCGGCGTCGGAAAACAAACCGATCGGCGTGGCGGCGGCGAGCAATCCTTCCCGAACGGCGGCGCCTTTGCCGCGATTAGGCGAGTGCTCGAGGAGACGCGCGGAGATCGCGGTTTGCCCTGCAAAAACTGCGCGGACGATTTCGGAAGTGGCGTCCGTCGAACCATCGTTTACGACGATCACCTCACTGCCCTGGCCCGTGGTCCGCAAAAAGGCGAAGGCCGTTTGCAGGCTCTGGCCGATTCGCTCCGCTTCATTAAAAGCGGGGATTACGAGTGAAAACGGCGGGAGCATGTCCGGCAGTTGTAGAGGGGCGTGACCCCGGGCGCAACAACGTCCTGCTCCTGATCCTGATCATGATCGTAATCCTTTGTGCTGACCGCGTTTTCCGAAAGATCAGGAGCAGGAAGGGAGAAGAGCTGCGCCCGCAGTCCTGAAGGCGAAGGGCAATTTCTCCTTTGGCACCACCGGGTACTGGGGCAACTTCCC
>JALYIN010000366.1 GCA_030775765.1 Verrucomicrobiota bacterium | reverse complement strand
GGGCTGCTCTTGGTGGCGGCAGGCGAGGAAGACTTGGTCGGTGAAGGCGACGTTTCTGATTTTGGCGCAGCCGTCGCCGTCGCTTCCGTGGGGACCGAAACTCTTGGATCCTGTTTCTCAGAAGCGGTCGCTTCGGGCGACGGGCTCTCTTCCTGGGCCAGGGCAAATTGCGCGGCAAGGGCGAAAAGCGCGGTAATGGCGACGATAGTGATCTTCATCTGGTTCTCCGGTTAGGATTGGCGCAGGCACGAGTGCGGGCCCGGCCCTGAGGTCTGAGGCGCGAATCGTAGAGAGCACCCCAACCTTGCGTCAAGGCTGAATTACCCCGCAAAACCGGATGGTCATGATCGTGCTCTAACGACTTGACGAGGGGTGTAGCATAGTCCCAGAAATTCCTAAGATGCGCTTTCCCAATATTCAAACCGTTCTCGGCAGCCTCGCCCTTGGGGCCCTCATCGTTTACACGATGCGGCTGCCGGAGCCTTTGAAAATGAAAGCGCCCAGCGCGATTGTCGGTGCTGTTCCCGCGCCGCCCGCCGCGGAGTCGATGCTCATCGCCGGCCCGTCCATCGGAGAAACGCAGTTGCCGGTCGTGCCCGCGCGGCGCTCATACCGGATCGAGAATTGCTTTAGCACCGATACCGATCTGAGCGCCCCTATCGTCCGCGGAAAGAACGCGGTGATCACGTCCGCGTTGAAAGAGGAATGGGAAATCGTCCGCAAACTGATCGACGCCGGCGCTCCTGTGGAATCCGCGAATGAAAGCGGCCTTACCGCGCTCATGGTGGCGGCGCAACATGGCAACACCGAGATGCTTCGCACTTTGCTCGAACGCCAGGCACGTATCGACTTCATGGATTTCGAGGGCCGAACGGCGATCCACTATGCGATGGCTGCCGGGAAACGGGAGGCGGTGGATCTTCTCGTGCTATACGCACCGAGTTTTGACGGCGCTTCCCCCGCCGCGCGCGAATTGCTGACGGCCGCTCTCGCCAGCGGCGACATGGCAATCTTCCAGACGATCCTGGAACGCTTCCCGCCCACCCTGGAATGGACGGCCGATACCCGCCGCGCGCTCGAGGCTGCACTCAGTTACGGCATGAAGGAACAAGTGCGCCTCCTCTTGAGCAAACATCCGGCGCCGCCGACGCGCGAAGGCGGCACGGTCCCGCTCATCGCTTACGCCATTGCCTCGGATGACGCGCGAATGTTCAAGACACTCCTCGCCTGCGGCAGCGATCCGAACCTTGCGATCCCGAAAACCGCGGAGAAAGAGTTCACCGCGCTGATTAAATCCAAATACCTGCGCAACTACGTCCAGGAAGACGGCGTGAACCTTCTCATGCTCGCGGCCGGCCTCGGCAAAGCCGATTACGTCCGCGCCCTGCTCGACGCCGGTGCCGACCGCAACCGGCATACGCCGCACGAAAAAATGCTGCCGCTCTACTTCGCTGCGTGGACCGAGAACTGGCAATGCGTTCAGATGCTTCTTGGCGGTGGACCGGAGCCGGAGCAGTTGCGCGTGGAGATCTCGCTTGCGCAGCAGCATGCGTCCGTGATCAAGGACGGCATTACCGTTTTCACGACAAAGGTGTCGACCGGCCGCGATGGTTTCACCACGAAACCGGGATATTACGTCATCACCGACAAGGACCGCGACCACCGCTCCACAATCTATAAATGCCCGATGCCCTATTTCATGCGGTTGAGCTGCCGAGATTTCGGCTTGCACGAAGGCGTGGTCCAGCCATATCCGGCTTCGCACGGGTGCATCCGGCTGCCGGGAGACGCGGCGAGGAAACTGTTTGTCGATCTGCCGATCGGCACGGTCGTCAGCATCAACTAGCGGTAGCCGCTTCGCTGTGCGAAGCGTGGGAATCGCGATATGGATGAAACGCCGATCTCCGAACTGAGCGGGCTGCGCCACGAATACGATGCGCACGGGCTCCGTCGGGCCGATCTTCATTCGGACCCGATCGAGCAATTCCGCGCTTGGTTCGCCGCGGCACTCGCCGCCGATATTCGAGACGTGAACGCCATGAGCCTCGCCACCGCGACCCCGCAGGGGAAACCTTCTGTCCGCATTGTTCTGCTCAAAGGAGTCGACAGGCGCGGGTTCAGTTTCTTCACGAACTACGACAGCGAGAAAGGCCGGCACCTGGATGCGAATCCATTTGCCGAATTGGTTTTTTATTGGGTGAAACTCGAACGGCAGATACGCATCAGAGGTCCTGTGGAGCGCACCTCGCGGGAGGATTCCGCGGTCTATTTTCATTCACGTCCTGCTGGCAGCCGCCTGGGAGCGTGGGTTTCAAAGCAGAGCGAGGTCATCGATTCTAGAAAGATCCTTGATGCCCGGCTTCAGCAAATGACGGAGCGTTTCGAGGGTGACGAGATTCCGCTTCCCCCGCACTGGGGCGGATACCGAGTGATGCCGGAGCAGATGGAATTCTGGCAAGGCCGGCCCAACCGGCTCCACGATCGTTTCCGTTACACGCGCCGCCCCGACGGGACCTGGCAGATCGATCGCCTCGCGCCGTGACGCCTGAGGATTCTTCGCGTTCTCGCGCCTGGAAGGATAATCCGCATCCGCGCTATTGGTGGCATCGTCTGCCGGGGACCGATTACGTCCCCCCCGTTTACTCGGACCTGAGCGAAACCGAGTGGACCGTGCTCCGCGAATGGTACGCCCGAACGGACCGCAGCGGCCCGATCGGGGAATGCGCGGTGCCGCTCATTTCCTTGCTGCACGGTCTTGTGATGGGTAATCGCATCAGCCGAATCGCCCAACTCGGGACGTGCGCAGGTTACTCAGCTCTCCTTTTGGGATGGATGCTTCGCCGCATGAACGCGCCGCACGGTTTGTTCGCCTTGGACCTTGATCCCGCCATGTGCGAGCTGTCGCGGCGCTGGATCACCCGCGCCGGGCTGGGAGATTTCGTGGAGATCGCCGAAGGCAGTTCGCTCGACGCCATATCCATTGAAGTGGCACGAAAATATCTCGGCGGCAATCCCGAGCTCGTTGTTCTCGACAGCTCCCACGAATACCTGTCCACGCTGGACGAGCTCGATCTCTGGTATGCGGCGCTTGCGCCCGGCGGTCTGCTCGTTCTTCACGACGTGAGCGAATTCGCGACGGAGTTTGATATTACCCACGAGGGCGGAGTGCGCCGCGCCTTCGCCGAATGGCGGAAAATCCATCCGGAAGCGGAAACCTTTTCCTTAAATGGTGACTCGCGTTCCATGGAAGCAGCGCGTCCGCTCTACAAAGACGCTTGCGGCGTCGGCCTGATTCACAAACCGCAACATGACTGATCTGAGATTGACTCTGGTTCGGGGCGACATCACGAAACTTGCCGTCGACGCGATCGTCAACGCCGCCAACACGACGTTGCTCGGCGGAGGAGGAGTCGATGGCGCGATTCATCGCGCCGCCGGTCCGGAACTTCTCGCAGAATGCAAGACGCTCGGCGGCTGTCGCCCCGGCGAAGCTAAAATCACCTGTGGCTATTCACTCCCGGCGCGCTTCGTCATTCACACCGTCGGTCCCATCTGGTCCGGTGGCCATCAGGGCGAACCCGAAA
>JALYIN010000365.1 GCA_030775765.1 Verrucomicrobiota bacterium | reverse complement strand
ATTGAGGATTTCAAACGTCTTCAGGTTGACGTCATCGCGGGAATTCCGCCGGCTGGCATTCAGGTAAGACGCAACAACCTGGTCGATGCTCGAACAGGGACCGCAGTCATCGACCTCCAGTTCCTTGGCGAGGCGCTGCGCCAGGTACTCGTAAAGCAACTGCGACTTCCCCTCGATCTCGATCCGCAGCAGATCCCGCCCCACAATCGGAATGACCACGCCCTTCGCGATGGATTGGAGCAGCTTGCTCCACTGTTTCGAATCATCACTCACGCCGCCGACATTGTCAGGAAGTGCAAATTTTCGCAACTGGCCGTTGAGACTTGCCTGGGCACGAATTCGTGACGATCTTGAGAACTGTCAGGAAACGATGCCACCTCCCCCACTCCACCCCAGGCAACCTCGCATGAAAACGCACTGGGCTGTCGCAGTCGCGATTCTTATTGCGCTCCTGCCGGGAACGACTCCCGCCCAGACCGTTTTTTCCGGGGCGGGGACGGCCGCGGCGACCGCAGCCAGGGACAACTTTCGCACTGCCATTGGCGGCGGCACGACCGCGGGCGCGAACGGTTCGTTCGGCGGAGTGCGGCGCGAGATCAACTGGGACGCAGTGCCGGCAAACTTTGCCGCTCCCAACAACATTCCGTTCGATTTCTTCAACGTGAACTCACCGCGCGGCCTTGTTTTCGGCAGTTTTGGAACAGGGTTCCAGGTTAGCAGCGCAACCACCGACACCGGCCCGGGCCAACCATCGCCACCAAATTTCGGAAACATCGATCCAAGCTATACCACCACCTTTGCCCCATTCAGTCCGCAACGACTCTTTACGCCGTTCGGCCGCTCGATGCTCTCCGGCCACGCGAGCAATATCACCTATATCGATTTCTTTGTTCCCGGCACCAACACGTCGGCGGTGGTGAACGGCTTCGGTTGCATCTTCAGTGACGTCGACCTGCCGAATGTCACCAGCATCGAATACTTCGACACCGTCTATCGGTCGCTCGGGAAATTCTATGCACCTCCGATCGCCGGAAACCAAACCGTGTCATTCCTTGGCGTGCTTTTCAGTGACAAAATCGTGTCCCACGTCGAGATCACGACCGGAAACGCGGCGCCGGACGCTGGCATAGTCGATGGCGCCAGCCTGCCGTTTGCCGCCCCAAACGACGTCGTCGTGATGGACGATTTCCTCTACGGCGAACCAGTCGCGGCGCCGGCGCGGCTGCTTAACCTGGCGACACGCGCGCGAGTGCTTGCCGGAGATCAGAGCTCGATTGCCGGCTTTATCATCGTCGGTACGCAGGGGACAAGTATTTTAGTGCGCGGCCTTGGGCCATCGCTCACCGCGAATGGGGTGCCGGGCGCATTGCAGGATCCGATGATTGAGCTCTACAAGGACAACACCTTGGTGAAAACGAACGACAACTGGAAAGTCGACGACAAGACCGGGAACTCGCAACAGCAGCAGATTCTCAACACTGGGCTGCCTCCAACCGACGACCGCGAATCGGCCATCGCGTACCTTCCCGAACCGGGCACTTACACCGTGGTGTTGCGCGGGAAAAATAACACGACGGGTATCGGCGTAGCCGAAATCTACGAGTTGTTCCAGTCGAGATATTGCGCACTGGGGAATCTTAGCGGCCGCGCCTTTGTCGACACCGGCGACAACGCCCTCTTCGCGGGGTTCATCAGCGGCGACGGCGGCGGCGGGGCGACGCGAATTGTGGTCCGCGGAATCGGTCCGTCGCTGACGGCGGCAGGCGTACCGGGCGCGTTGCAGGACCCAGTCTTGACGGTGTTCAACAACAACGGCGCCATCGTCGCGAGTAATGACGATTGGAAAACCGGCATCCAACAATCGGAGATCGAGGCTACCGGTCTCGCTCCATCAAACGATCGGGAAGCGGCGATCGTGGGTTCGTTTCCGGCCGGTACTTATAGCGCGATCGTGCGCGGCAAAAACAACTCTATGGGAGTCGGATTGGTCGAGATTTACCTCGTTCGGTAGCGAACGTGCGCCGGTGCGGTGTTCCCTACGGCTCACGTGGCCCAGCTCAAATCAAGCTAACGCTTTCCTGTTGCATTCCCTGCGCGGAATCGCTTTGCTCCGGCCATGAACGCGAACCTCGACCTCGACGAGAAAAAGCGCCCTGAACTCACGGTTCGCGGCCTGATCGTGGGCGTGATCATCACGCTGGTCTTCACTGCCGCCAACGTCTACTTCGGTCTGAAAGCCGGCCTGACTTTTTCGACCTCGATCCCGGCGGCCGTCATTTCGATGGCCATCCTCCGCAGCTTCAAGAACGCAACCGTCCAGGAAAACAATATCGTGCAAACCGTGGCGTCGGCCGCAGGCACGCTCTCCTCGATCATCTTTGTGCTCCCGGGTTTAATCATGATCGGCTGGTGGACCGCATTTCCCTTTTGGATCTCGTTTCTGATCTGCGCGCTCGGAGGCATTCTCGGCGTGATGTATTCCATCCCGCTCCGTCGCGCGTTGGTGACGAATTCCGACCTGCCGTATCCCGAAGGCGTGGCCTGCGCCGAAGTGCTCAAGATCGGCAGCGGCGGAGACAAGGCGAATGCGGCCGAAGTCGAACACAGTCGCGCCGGCCTCCTCGCGGTGGTGTGGGGATCAATCGTGGCAGCCGTCTTCGCGATCATCGTCGCGACCCAGGTCTTCGCGTCCGACGTGGCGCAGACTTTCCGCATCGGCAAACGCGGCGCGGCCAGCGGCTACGACTTTTCGCTTTCCTTTGCGCTCCTCGCGATTGGCCACCTGGTGGGTTTATCGGTCGGCATGGCCATGTTGATCGGGGCGGTCATCGGTTGGGGCTGGCTCGTGCCGTATTACTCCGCCCTTAGCGGCGACCTAACGACTGCCGCCGGCGCTCTTGCCCAGCTGACGTGGAGTCGCAAAGTCCGCTTCATCGGCGCGGGAGCGATTGGCGTTTCGGCGATTTGGACCCTGCTGAAACTGATAAAACCTGTCGTGAGCGGGCTGGCCGGCGCCATGGCCGCATCGCGCGCGCGCAAGGCCGGTAAAGCGGACACCCTGCCGATCACCGAGCGCGACATCCCGATCGGGATCGTCGGCATTATCACGTTGGTCTGCATGCTGCCGATCGGTTGGGTGCTCGGCTATTTCGCGACCACCAGCGGACTCGGCGCGCATCTGCCGATGCTGGTCATCGGCGGCGTGGCCTACGTTTTCCTGATGAGCTTCTTCGTCTCGACGGTTTGCGGTTATATGGCCGGGCTGATCGGTTCGTCGAACAGTCCGCTATCGGGCATCGGTATTCTCGTGGTGATCGGCGCGGCGTTACTCCTTGTCTTTGGCGTGAAGCCGCATGTCGGGCCGGATGCGTTCAAGGCGCTGATGGCCTTCGCCCTTTTCACCACAGCGGTCGTCTTCAACGTCGCCGCGATCGCGAACAACAATTTGCAGGACCTCAAGACGGGGCAGTTGGTCGATGCGACACCGTGGAAGCAACAGGTCGCACTCATCATCGGTGTCCTCGCCGGTGCGGCAGTCATTCCGCCTGTGCTGAACCTGGTTAACCAGGCCTACGGTTTCCTCGGTGCGCCGGGTGCGGAGTTGCGTCCGAATCCATTGCCCGCGCCGCAGGCAGGCCTCATCTCATCACTCGCCCAAGGCGTGATCGCCGCGGATATCGATTGGAGTTTGATCCGGATGGGCGCGATGATCGGCGTCGCCATCATCGTGGTCGACTGGCTCCTCTCGCGCGGAACGAAACACATGCGTATTCCGCCCCTCGCCGTCGGCCTTGGAATTTACCTGCCGACCGCGAGCACGCTCATGATCGTGGTGGGCGCGATCGCGGGTTGGTTCTTCGACCGCGCCGCGGACCGCACAGCGAATCCAAAATCGGCGAAGGACCTTGGCGTGTTACTCGCGTCCGGCCTGATCGTCGGCGAAAGTACCATTGGCGTGGTCCTGTCCGCCATCGTCGTGTTTTCTGGTGTGGCCGCACCGCTGGCGCTCGTCCGCCCCGAATTTGAGACAGCCGGAAAAATTATTGGCGGCGTTGCTTTCGTTGTGATCGGGTTTGCCCTCTATCGCTGGATTCTGGGAATGGCGGAGAAGCGTTCGGCCTAACGGTTGCCGACCGCAAGCCGCTTCCTCATGCCGACCGATAATCCGCCTAACGAATTCCCGGACATCGTCGGGCCGGCACCGGTAAATTCCGTCCTCGCCCGTTTCAGGCCGTTCATTCCGCCGGGCGCGCGGCTGCGCGAGCTAACCCCATTGCCACTCATCATGGGCACGCTGCTCGGGATGGTCTTCGGCGCCTCCTCGCTTTATCTCGTGCTCAAAGTCGGTCTGACCGTGAGTGCGTCGATCCCGGTCGCGGTGCTCTCCATTACTTTCTTCCGGTTCATGTCGTGGATTTCGCGAAACAAGATTCGCAACGCCACGATTCTTGAAAACAACATCGTGCAGACCGCGGGCTCAGCCGGCGAATCGATCGCCTTCGGTCTCGGCGTGACCATGCCGGCGATCATGATCCTCGGGTTCGATCTCGAGATCACGCGCGTCATGCTGGTCGCCATCCTGGGTGGACTGATTGGAATCCTGATGATGATTCCGCTGCGCCGCGCGCTCATCGTCCAGCAGCACGGTTACTTGAAATATCCGGAAGGCACGGCCTGCGCCGAGGTGTTGAAGGCCGCCGCGTCACCGGAATCGCGGGATGCCGCCCATGCCGGTGACGAAGTCGCACGGGCGGCGGCGGACGAAGCAGTCAGCGGCGGCAAGATTATCATCGGCGGCTTCGCGATCGGGTTCATCTACTACGGCCTCCAGCAAATCTTCAAAATCATGAAGGAAGTGCCGGAGAGAATTTTCGGGAAGCCCTACGACGGTGCGTCCATTTCTTTAGAGAACAATCCCGCGTTGCTTGGTGTCGGTTACATCATCGGTCCGCGCATCTCGGCGCTGATGATGGCCGGCGGCGTTCTGTCATATCTCGTCCTGATTCCGGCGATCAAATATTTCGGTTCCGCCGGGGCGATGCCGCTCGCGCCGGAAACGACGCACAGCATCGCCGACATGTCGGTCGAGGAAATCCAAAAGCGCTACATCCTCTACATCGGCGCGGGCGCCGTCGCCGCCGCTGGCATCATCAGCCTTTTCCGCTCGATCCCGCTGATCTGGCATGGACTGAAAGGCGGGATCGCCGATCTTCGCGGCTCCAACGCCGTCCGCCAAAACGTGCCGCGCACGGACCAAGACCTCTCCATGAAATGGGTGGTTGGCGGGATTATCGCCTTGCTTATCGTTATCATGATCGCGCCCCAGTTGAACCTGCGCTTTAACTTGTTAGGCGCCGTTCTCATCGTCGCGTTTGGATTTCTTTTTGTCCTGGTGTCGTCCCGCCTGACCGGCGAAGTCGGCTCATCTTCCTGCCCTACCTCCGGCATGATGATCGCGACCGTGTTGCTGACCTGTCTCATCTTCCTCATCATCGGCTGGACCGCGCCGCCTTTTTTTGTGACCGCGCTTTCGATCGGCGGCATCGTCTGCATCGCCTCATCGAACGGCGGAACGATTTCGCAGGACTTGAAGACCGGTTTCCTTATCGGTTCCACGCCCAGGTCCCAACAAATCGCGATCCTCATCGGCACGCTCGCCTCGGCCCTCATCCTCGGCCCGATCCTGATGCAGTTTAATGAATCCGGCACGGTCTACCTTCCTATCGCCGGCAATAAAGATTTCGCGTTCCCTTCGAGCTTTCACGCTAATCCCGCCGATTACCTGAAGGACGACCAGGGCCAGCCAAAACGGGAGCGCTTGTCCGGCGCGCAAGCCGGCGCCGATCCGAAAGAATATTTCGTCTACCACAAAACGAACACCGACGACGGACCGGCTGGCCGCTACCTCGTGAATAACGACGGCGTCCCGGTTTACCTCGCCGACCCTGGCATCAATGGCGTTTACGACAAACGCCCCGACGGCACGAGCGTCCGGAAATTTACCGCACCGAAAGCCACGCTGGTTTCCTACATCATCAAGGGAATCCTGGGCGGCGGCCTTCCGTGGGGCCTGGTTTTGCTGGGCGTTTTCATCGCCATCGTGCTCGAGCTTTCCGGCGTCTCCGCCCTTGCCTTCGCGGTGGGGGTCTATCTCCCGATCTCGACCTCGGCGCCCGTCTACGTCGGCGGGATGGTTCGTTGGCTCGTGGACAGATACACCCGCCGCAAGCACGCCGCCGCCACTCTCAGCGAGGACGAGCTCGTGGCGGAAGGCGACAAGAGCAACGGCGTCCTTCTCTCATCCGGATACATCGCCGGCGGGACCCTTGCTGGCGTCTTGTTCGCCTTCATGGTCATTCCTTGGAAGGAACGTCTCGACCGCTGGCAGAAATGGGCGACCGAGCATAACCCGGTTTTCGACGGCCCCTGGTCCGATGTCCTCGCGATGATCCCCTTCCTCGCTCTCGCTGTACTGCTCTACCTCGTCGGCCGGGACGTTCTCTTCGCGCCGAAACGAAACCGTCACTGATCGCTCCTTTCATCCCCTCGCGATTCTCCGCCGTTCTGCGAGAGTTCCCGATATGGGCGATAAATCACCGAAGACCAAAAACAAACAGGCGGCACAGAAGCAGGCCAAGGCCAACGCTTCCGCCAAACAAAAGAACGACAACAAGGCTGCGAAGTCGGTGGTGAAACCAAAGAGGTAGGCGGGGCGGTAAGGTCGCGGCGGCGACCGCTTGCTACAAAATCTCAAACGTCGCGAACAACGGCGCCAGGTCGATAACGGCGTTCGCCGCGGTCTTCAATCCGCTTCCGAGATTTTGGGCAACTGACGCCACCTCGACGCGAATCCCGCGTCGTCTTAACTGCAGCGCGAGATAAGCGAAGTCGGCATCGCCCGTGACGAGAATGATCACGTCGGGCCGCATTTGGTTAGTGAGCTCGACGGCGTCGATCGCCATCATCACATCCACATTCGCCTTGTAATGACCTTCTTCGGTCGGCGAGCCGTCTTTCGTCACCGCGAGGAATCCATTGGAACGCAGCCAATGAACAAACTTGTTTTTCTTGTCCCGCTCCTCCTGCCACACCGGGATGGCCGGCGGCAATCCCGCGTAAACCACCATTTCGATTAGCGTCCGTCCGGTTTTTCCACCGGCGAGAAAGTCGCGCAGCTTCAGCCAATCGAGGCCGCGTCCCAGGGTTCGAACGGAGCTGACGACATTCGATTCATCCACGAGCACCAGGACTCGCTCGCCACCGCCCTTCGTCATCCTTCGCCAGTCGTTTCCTCGTCGGCAGCGGGCGGCTCCGAAGCTTCCGCGTTTTCCGATTCCGGATTCTCTTTCGCGTGCAATTTGCGGAGCCGTTTCTCTTCCTTCTTCGCTTTCTTCGCCAGATCTTTCCGGCGCTTTTCTCCCGAGTAATTTGGTTTAGCCATTAGTATTCTTTTTCCCGAGCTTCTTCTCCACGAGGCACCTTCGGCTTTTCATCGGCCTAAAACAACGGCCGTTTGTAAACCGCAGTTGCCTGGCTCAGATCCTCGCCGTCTCCGACGCCATGAACGTGTCGAGATCCGAACGGACCGATTTCAGCGCCAGCGTTATCACGAACGCATCATCGATATGTCCGAGCACCGGAATCCAATCCGGGATGACATCGAACGGCGAAACGAAATAAATAATCGCCGCGATAATGATGAGCAGCTTTGGCGCGGCCATATCGCGATATTCTCCGCTCTGATAATCCCGAATCACCCGGACCATGGCCAGCAAGTAGGGCCAGGTCTCCCCGAACGGCCCGCGGGGAATCGTGTTGATCTTCCCCACCGCATCCTCGAACAGCTTCCGCAGTCGCGCGGGATCGCCGGCATAAACGTCAGCGTCCGCCGTCGCCCGGCGAAACGCCGCGCTCTGCGAGATCTCGTCCGCCGCGAGCCGGGCCTGTTCAGCGAGCCGTGGCCGGGCCGCTTTTTTCTTCCGCGGCCTCGCGGCGCTTCCGGCTGGTTTTCGTTTCTTCATTCGCTGCCCGTCACTCGTCACACGTCACTCGTCACCTGTCACTATCTTTCAATGATCGTACCGTTTCTCGCCCGCCTTGATCTCAATCTCCAGTTTGTTTGCCGCCGGCGGCAACGGGCATGTCGCGTAGGCAGTAAACGCACAGGGCGGATTCTCGGCTTTGTTGAAATCGAGGATGACTTCGCCGTTCGCCGGCTTCTCCGCGTAAAGAAATCGCCCTGACTTGTAAGTCGCGCTTCGGTTCGAGCCATCGCCGAAGATGATGAAAAGCGTTTCGTCATCACCCTCCAGCACCGGCTGGAGCGCACACTCTTTGCCGTTGAGCGTGAACTTCAGCAAGCCGGGGCTTTTCATTTTGAAATTCCCGCCCAGGACATTCGGCACGCTTAACTCCTTCGGCTCCGGCCACAGTTCGAGCCGCGCCGTCACTTTGTAACTCTCATCGATGGGAAACCAGTGCAGCCCCTTGAAGTTCCGCCTCGCCTCGCTGTTGCTGTCCTTCAATCGAATCCCGAAGCGCTCCTCCCGCTTGATCAAAAAGAAGGTCTGCGTCCCCGTCCGAATCTCCGTCGGTTTCCCCTTCTCATCCGACACAAGATCAACCGGGGCGGAAGCACTCTTCCCATCGATCTGTGCCTCGATGCCCTTCTCCACCTTGAGAACCGCCCTGCCCTCCTTGAACTCGATCTCGCCGAATTTCCCCTGCTTGAAGTTCTCCGTCAGCCGCACATCAAACTTCTCGCCTGTGCCGACTGTGTTGATCCCCTCCTTCAACCAGAACAACCCCGCCACCGTCAGCCATCCGGTTTCCTTCTTCAGGTTAGCCTCTCGCTCACTCCGCCATTTCTCGATCCCCTTCGCATAGTCCGTCTGGGCCGGCGCCGACGTCGCGGAAACCAGAACCAGCGTCAGAAGAATGCCGAGAACTTTTCTCATATCCGCCCCCTAACTTGTCACTGGTCACTCGTCACTTGTCACTTTCCTTCGAACGCCTTCTTCATCTTTGCGAGATCGAGCTTCTTCATCTGCACCAGCTCATGCATCACCCGCTCCAGTCCCGCCGGGTCCTTGACCCATTCCGCAAAAAATTTGCCTGGAACCACCTGCCAGGAAAGTCCGTATTTGTCCGCGAGCCAACCGCATTGCACTTCGCTTCCGCCATCCGCGGTCAGCTTTTCCCAGTAATAATCGATCTCCTCCTGCGTGTCGCAGTTGATTACGAACGAGACCGCTTCGGTGAACTTGAACTGCGGCCCGCCGTCTAGCGCCGTGAACTCCTGCCCAGCCAGCTCGAACGACACCGTCATCACCTGGCCCTTTCTCTCGGCCAGCTCCTCCCCGGTGTAATGCGTGATCTGTTTGATCTTCGAATTCTTGAACACCGAGACGTAGAATTTCGCCGCCTCCTCGGCCTCGCCATCGAACCACAAAAATGGAGTAATCCTTTGCATGGATTCCACAAAAGCTGAAATCCTGAAGAACTGAAATGCTGAAATAATTTGTCGCCGCGGTTCTGCGTTCTAGCTTTGCCCGAGCGTCTCCATCTGTCCTCCGCGCCCATGGATGACCCGAAGCAGCCGGCCTCGCGGAATTTCTCCAAGCGCACTCCGCACTTTCCGCTGTGGGGCGAAATCCGGTCCCGCCTTTTCTTACGCAAATGGAATTACCGCAACCAGGCTCTTACCTTCGTCTTCCACTTTGTCAGCAGCATAGCCAGGGAATGCCATCGCCCTCCTGCTGTCGCCGCGACGTAATCGGGCGCGTCGTTCGGCCCGACCGTTATATAGAGAGTGTCCTTGCTCCGACGCCTGGCATTTATTTTCGTTACTAGTGCTATCCCGGCGCGCCGAAACGCCCGGAGGATTCGGTAGGCATGATTTAGCCGAATGGTCGGGTCCGCCACCGTCATCTCCACGCCGGCGGGAATTTCCTCGGCAGCCGAACTCCCCTTTAGGTTGACGATGTCCACCTTGAAACCCGTGTCCTCGAGCACGCTGGCGATTTCGCGTTCATAACCAACCGCTTCCGGATCGGATGCCGTGGCCGTCATCGAGATCGGCCCTGGTGTCGAATCTTTCAACTGCTCCGAGATTTCTTCCCGCTGATCGAGAGTGATATGGCGATCACCCGTTGGCCGAGGGATTTGATTTGGCAGCTTTCGTGACGGGGGGCTGTTAAGCACCTGCTGGAGGCGACGTTCGCCTTCACCGGAATCGAAAGGGGGGACCGCCATGGCCCTAATTCAAGCCTGTTACATGCCACCGGGTTGCTTTGGTTCGGACGCGGGTTGCGGGCCTGCCACACCCTAGCTTTAGCGTAGGCGGGCGAAGAACGTCACGACTTTCGGGCGCACAACGGTCATCGCCGTTTCGCTGAAAACATGGCCTTCGCCCGGCACGAAGTCCGTCTCCACATGCCCACCGCGCGCGCGCAAAACCCGCAGCAACGGCTTGGCGTGTTTCTCCACCGGCACGCGCTTGTCTTCCAATCCGTGCACCATCAGCACCGGCGGCATTTTGCCGACGCGTTTCTCCTCCAAATTCCAGATCCCGCCGGCCTGTTCCGTCACCGCCCCGACCAGCGGATTGTCGGACGCCGCCGCGATCGCGAGAAAACCGCCCAGCGAATATCCATAGAGCCCGATCGGGTGTGCCCCCTTCTCCTCGCGGCCGTGCACCCACGCGATCCCATCGCGCAAAGTCTGGAGCCATTCGTCGAAATGGGCCTGCATCGTGGAATCGAGCGCGCCGATGGTCCCCGTCCGATTGAAGTAGTGCAGCAGATAAACCGTATCGCCCGCATCAGCGAGCGTGCGCGCCACCCGCCGCATGCTCGGCCCATCGAACAATGTCCCGCCCGCGCCATGGAGCACGATGACCGTGCGATGCGATTGCGTCCCAACCGGCGAGTAACGATCCGCCCGGATTTTTCTGCCTCCGCTTTCGAAAAACAAATTCGTCGGGCGCGGCGTCGCTCCATCAGCGCCCGGCACCCCTATCAGAAGCGACCAAACCCCACACAGAACCGCAAAAGGCCTTCCAAACATCGCGCACCTTCGCCCATCCATCAGCCCGGTGCGAGCGCGCCCGAATCTATTGCCCCAACTCGTCACTCGTCACACGTCACTTTCTTTACTTCTTCGCCGCGATCGGCGCCGAATACTGCGCGTCCTCCCACATCAGCTTCAACACGCCGTTGTCCACGGCGATCGTGAATTGATCCACCTGCTTATCGACCGTCAGTTTCTTTAGATCGATTCGAACCAAATCCTGTTTCTCGTCGTACTTGGTTCCCCATTGCCCCGTCTGCTTGTTCACGATCAACTTCGCGCCAGCTTCCGTCGGCCACAGGTATAAGGAATACTTGCCCGCCGGGACGGCGGTCCCGCCGATCGTAATATCCTTGTCGGTCGTGAGAGTTGTCGCTTCGTCCGCGCCCAGTCGCCAAACCTTGCTGTAAGGAACGAGCCCGCCCCAAATCTTCCGCTTCTCCCCGCTCTTCGGGTCTTTCGAATACGGCCGCCCGTAAACGATCGTAATCTTCGCGTCACCCACGGTCGCGTTGACGGTCTCGTGTGGGCTCACGCGCGGCTTATCCTGCGCAACAAGCGGCGACGCGGTCAGGGCGAGAGCTGTGAAAGCAAAAAGAGTCGATCGAATTAATTTCATGGCTGCAAAACTCGCCGTATCCCCCGACCGCGTCTAGTCGAAACGTGCTGCGCGTCATCGCTTCGCACTGTAGCCGCCCCGCTGGGTCGGGGCGTCTTCTTGTCTTCAGACACGGCGACGCAGCGCCGTGGCTACAGGCGAAAATGCTGGCAGAAGCGAACCACTTTATTATACAGAATTTTGCCCCCTATGAACGACGGAGCGCGAATAAGTTATCCCAGACGGCCGCCGCGGCTCGAACGTTTGTTCTCTTCCGTTCAGCCTTTTTATTTCGTGACTTTCAACGCCTACAAACGCCAGCCCCTTCTCGCCCGTACGGCAATACATGAGCGGTTCCGGTCGTTTTGCACCCGGGCAGAGTATTACGACGTCGCGGTTGGTCGTTACGTCATCATGCCCGATCATATCCATCTCTTTGTCGCGCTCCCTCCCCGGGAAACGACGCTATCGGGGTGGATTCAAATGCTAAAGACGGTGCTGGGCAAAGAGTTGCTGCGATCGGCAATCCAAAAGCCGCACTGGCAGGAAGGATTCTTTGATCACGTCCTGCGCAACGCTGAAAGCTACTCGCAAAAATGGGATTACGTTCGATTGAATCCGGTACGAGCTGGATTGTGCGCGGAGCCGGAAGAGTGGGCCTATAAAGGGGAAATTGTCAGTATTCCGTTTTAGATTTCCTGTCTCGGGGCGCCTTTCTCGCCTTGGAAACACGGCGACGCAGCGCCGTGGCTACAGCTCGCTTGTCTTCCTTTTGTTTTTCGTCGTTTCAGCTTTTCACCATTTCAGCTTTTCAGCATTTTAGCCTTCAGCCCCATGGTAGAACTAATCCTGATTTGTCTCGTGGCCGTCGCGCTCCTTGCGATCGTCTCCCGGAAAATCAACCTCCCAACCCGATCCTGCTCACCGTGGCCGGCGGGCTCCTCGCTTTGGTGCCGGGGCTTCCAGCGATCCACCTCGAACCTAAACTCGTCTTCGATTTATTTCTGCCGCCGCTTCTGTATCCCGCGGCCGTTTACACTTCCTGGAGAGATTTTCGGGCAAATCTTCGGTCGATTCTTCCCCTGGCCATCTTCCTGGTCCTGCTGACGATGACAGCGACGGCTTGCCTGTTTCATGCACTGACGCGATTGCCGTTGGCCGTCGGTTTTGTTTTCGGTGCTCTCATTTCCCCTCCCGATGCCGTGGCCGCGCTCGCCGTAACCAAAGATCTGAAAGTGCCGCGCAAGATCATCGTCATCCTCGAAGGCGAGAGCTTGGTGAACGACGCCACTTCCTTCATCTCTTTCCGTTTTGCGGTAGCCGCTGTCCTGACCGGGACCTTCTCGGCCGGGCAGGCGAGCGCCCAATTCCTGCTCGTCGCCGCGGGCGGCATCGTTGTCGGTCTCGCGACCGGCTGGCTGGCCACGCAAGTGCAGAAGCGCCTCGACGATCCGCCGGTGCAAACCATGTTCTCGCTGCTTACTCCCTACCTCGCTTACTTCAGTGGAGAAAAGCTGCACGTCTCCGGCATCCTCGCGGTCGTCATCGCCGGGATTTATTACGGCTGGCGCGCGCCTCGGGTCTTGAGCGGACGGATGCGGCTCCAGGCTGTGCCGGTCTGGCAAATGGTCGTCTTCATTCTCAATGGAATCCTTTTCATGCTCATCGGCCTGCAACTCCCGCAGGTGATCCACGCGCTGCCTCCCGGTGCGGCGATATCTGTCGCGAAGCTGGGTGTGCTCGTCCTTTTGGCGCTCGTCCTGGTTCGTTTTCTCTGGTTGTTCGTCGCCACTTATTTGCCTCGGGTTTTCAGCAAAACATTCCGCCGCAAAAACCTCGCGCCCTGGCAACAGACGTCGCTCATCGCCTGGACTGGGATGCGGGGCGCGGATTCCCTGGCTGGCGCGCTCGCCATTCCATTTCTCCTCGCCGACGGCACGCCCTTCCCCGGGCGCGACCTCATCCTCTTGCTCACCTTCTGCGTCATTTTCGGAACGCTCATCGTGCAAGGACTCACCCTGAAGCCTCTGGTCGCTGGCTAAGAATCGTGGACGATCACGTTACCGAAAAAGAAGAGCGACTGGCGCGCCTGCGGGCGAATGAGGCCGCGCTGGCTCGGATCGAAGACATGGGCTCGTCGGGTCAGAGCCGGCCCGAGAGCGTCGAACGCCTCCGCTCCGAATACGCCGATCGCATCCGGCAATTGAGTAAGGATGCCTCGCACGAAGAAAGCCTCAGCCGCCTATACTCAAAGGACTTTCAGCAGTTAGCTTGCGAAGCCTTGGAAACCGAACGCGAAACCGTCATCGGCCTGCGCAACCAGGACACCATCAACGACGAAGTCCTCCGTCGCATCCAGCACGACATCGACCTCGCCGAAGCCCGCCTCCAGCGGCACCGTTGAGAAACGTTTTCTTGTAGCCACGGCCCTGCATGCCACGCCTCAGCCAGGCGAAGGCGGGCGGGCCGGCTCATCGTTTGTTGTAGGTAAGGCGCGCGCCTGCCGCGTTATTGCGTTCCGCAACCGGAGCGGTCGCCCTACAGTGCATCGCCGATCAATCGTGCAACGGCAGGATC
>JALYIN010000364.1 GCA_030775765.1 Verrucomicrobiota bacterium | reverse complement strand
GAGAAGGACCGCAAAAACGAAAAAGAGCCCGCCCGCCAATGTCACGAGTTGGAGTGGGACCGAGGAAAAGGCAGTCAATCCAGTCACGGCGAGTCTCAAACGCCTCAGATAGGACCAACTCGATCTCCCCGCAGAACGAGGAGCTACTTCAAAAGGAAGGCGCACCGTAGTAAAACCCATCCAGACGGTCATGCCGCGAAAGAACACATTCCGCTCATGCATCTCTAGCCAGGCATTTACCGCCTTGCGATTCATCAGCTTGAAATCCGAGGCGCCTTTCAAATCAAATCCCGAGAGCTTGTTCAGGATGATATAAAAAAGGAGGGCGCTGAGTTTGCCGGACAAGGATTCCGGGCCGCGCTTGGTCTTGACCGCCTCGACAATGTCAGCTCCAGTCGTTTGCCAAAGATGGAGAATGTCTGGCAAAAGTGACGGTGGATGCTGGCCATCGCCGTCCATGACTATGACGGCATCGCCTCGTGCTCTTTCCAAGCCGGCGCACAGGGCCAATTCCTTTCCAAAATTTCGGCTTAATCGAAGCGCTCGTATTGCCGGATGTCGCGCCGTTTCGGCCGTTATCGTCGTCCACGTATTGTCCGGCGATCCGTCATCGATCAGGATTAGTTCGTAAGGCCAGCCCGACTTATCCAAGGGCGCCGTGACACTCGAAATAAACTCGGCCAGCCTTGCGCCTTCGGCATAAAGCGGAATGACTACGGAGATAAGAGAAGCTGGCATATCCATGATTTCCGTCGCGGGCTCGCCGCGATTTTCTTGTCCGGAGATGGCTAAGCTTATTTGGCCCGGGATTAAAGGTAATTCTACGGGCGCCCCTCCACGTCGATGACGCTAACCCGGTTTGCAGGAGTGTTCAGGACATAAAGCTTCCCGTTCAGGAGCGCAAGCGCCGACGGTCCGTCGAAGGTGTCTGGAGCCTTGGGTTGGAGGCTCCGCAACTTCTTTCCGGCCAGGTCGAAGACAAGGACTTCGTTCGTGGTAAAGCTCGAAGCATAGAGATACCCAGCCCGTTGATCGATCGCCAGGTGTTGAACAGCCCAGGAACTGGGCCGCCATTCTTCCACCAGCCATTTCATAATAAACTTCCCGTCGAGATCGAAAACTTGGATCCGTTGGTTGCCTGGATCGGCCACATAGATTCGGTTATTACGTTCGTCGACCGCCACCGAGCTTGGGTCGCTGAATTGGCCGTCTCCTTTTCCCGCCGAACCCCAGACCTGAAGGGTACTGCCGTCGGACCGAAACCGGACGACGCGCGTCCGCCCCTGGTCGACAACGTAAATGGAATTCTCTGGGCCAACGGCAACATCACGCGGTCCATAAAATCCCGGCTGCGGTCCTTGCCACTGGGCGATGGAGTCCCCATTCCCAGCGAGCTTTCGCACATTTTGATTCGCCGCGTCAGCCACATAGATGAAGCCATCTTTGTCCACGGCTATGCCATCGGGAGCCCCCAGGCCGTTGGGCCCGGAGCCAGGCTGGCCGATGATGCCAAGAAAGGCACCCGCCGGCGAAAATTTCTGAATCCGGGAGTTATTTGAATCGGAGACGAGAATGTTTCCCGAAAGGTCTATGGTTAGTCCTCGCGGAGAATCGAACTGGCCTCGCGCAGAACCCTTACCACCCTGGAACATGGTTACCGGAGGGATTCTCAACAGCATCGCCTGAAGGTGTGCCGGATCAGATCGCTTGATGTCAGCGGGCGGCGGGTGAGGTACTTTGTAGATGGTTAGTTTACCATACTGGTTAGCCGTGTCTTCCCACACCTTCGGGAAATTCAACCGATAGAGTTCTTCGTTAGGGCGTTTGATGGCCTCGTGGTTGTGGCGGATACTGTCGTCGATCGCTACATAAGCAATGTTATGTTTGTAAAGCAGACGAAACACTGCATAAGGGTCGGTGCTTTCGAACAACGCGAGATAATCACGATCGCGCTGCGTCGTATCGTAGCCTGAAGACCAAGGGAAGGAAGGCCAACCATAGAAGAGCCGGCGGCCAGCCAGCAAAATCTGATGGTTGACGAAACGGTCGCTTAGGAAAATGTCATGCGGCTTGGTATTCTGTCGGAGCCAGGTCACCAACGGATCGCGTTCATACTTCAACTGGATCCAGTAGCAATTATGGATGGGAACGAGGTCTATCGCCCCGCCAAGAACGATAGCGCCGGTCACAAGGGCGGTTATGGGGCGAATGGCCCAGCGGAACCATTGCCCGCGGATACGCCAAAGCCGCCAAATGCCATAAGCCGCAAACAAGTTGCTAATGATAAGCCAGACATTGAGGTATTTATGATTAGCCAAAGTCTCGATGCTCATCTGAAGGCCGAGCGTCATGACGTACATGCTGCAAAGGGCCAGGAAGAAGCGACGCTGGAACCAGTTCGCAAAAAGGAGCGCGGGCAGGATGAGTCCCCATTTCAGGCCGAATGAAAAGGCAAGATAGCGGAAAATATTGCCGATGGTCGGCGGGCCAATGACATAGCCCCAATGAAGCAGGGAATGAGTAGCCGTCTGGGCACCGCCGGCTTGCAATAAAGCCAGTTGCGGCAAAGCGGCCAAAGCCGCGGCCAGGCCCAATCCCACCATTTGACGCCGGCAGGGAAAGAGGAGGAAAAGGATGGAGAGAATGGCAAAGGCGGCCGTGAACACGAGCGCATTCCAGAACGGCAGCAGACCCAGGAGACACCCCGCAAAGACAAAACTTTTATCAAAGACTACGAGCTTACCAGGCAACGCTCGGAGTCGATCGGACCAACGAATCTCAGGCTGAACTACCACGGGTGGAGCAAGCGAGAAGTCCGGCTCAGGAAATTCCGGCTCCGCCGCCGGGGATAGTTCGGCGGTCGGGATCGGAGCGGTGGCAGGCGACGCGGCTCTTTCCTGGTAGTGCCGGCGATAACGATCGATCAGGAAAAGAAGGACGATAGCAAGCAGACACACCGCGCTCGCGAAGTGTCGCTGGTTCAGGTAAACGACCTGCGTCCAGATCCCCCACATCTCGCCGCGGTAAGGGTAACCGGAGGCTAGGAAATCCTTGAGCCCGAAAATGGCGTGCCAGGCGGAGGAGAAGGAAGATTGGCTGCGGAAAAAGGAGACAAAGCTAAGTGTGCCGTGGAAGAAGAACAAGGCGGCGCCGATGCGGCCGACCGCGCGCGATTGGAAGAGCGATTGTCCCAGGGCCATCAACAGCGCCAGGAGCGAGACAAGAGTGATGATGCTTAAGAAATTGAGACTCCAGGCAAGGGGAAGGCCGAGGAAGGTGAGATTACCGGCCTGGAAGTAAAAGAGGAAGTGATAGCGAATAGGTTCGCCGGAGAAGTGCGGGTAGTGGGTGGGAAAGTTGTGCCCAACGGCGAAGCTTTGAATGATAGCTGTGTTAGGTCCAAAATCGCTCCATTCGTTATTCCCGATGAGCAATGTGCCGTCTTTATAGTTGAGCGTGGCGAACATCATCCAGGAGGCGAAAACGAGGAACGCCAGAATCGTAATCCAATCCCAGAAACCCGACCCCGAAACGCGGGGCGAAATAAACTCCACTTCGGCGGCGATTCCGCGCCGGGCCCGGCGCCGAATCTTCCAGATTATCGCGGCGGCGGCGGCGAAAAAGCAAATGTCACCCCAGAGGAGCGGGCGCGTCGTAGCTCGGAAGAGCCACGAGGCCATGTAGGTGAACCACGTGCTAAGAAGCAGGCCCACGATAACCGCCGTGGCACACCGTTGGGCGACGGTAACAAAGCGAAAAAACCGGCGGGAAAGCTGGTCGCCAAGATAAATGGCGAGGGCGAGATAGAGCAGCGCGAGCATGACGGGGTTTTAGGAAGCGGGGCTGGGCGTTGACCCAGGCGCTGCGAGTTCAGAGCCAGCGTGGTTTCGCGCCACCTCCACCGTGGAGCCGAGCGAGAAATCATCGACCGCGATGCCCTCACAGCCGCTGATCGCTACGATTTTCGGTGTGTCCATTTTCTCCACGGTCTTGCGCTAATCTTTTCCAGTCAGCCCGCCTTGCCAATCGTAATCGTTGGGCGAGTTACTCGTCTGCGATTTGTCTCGGGTTAGGGCAGGCGTCTCGCCCGCGGTGATCGCGTTCCGCGATCAGGCGGATCCCGGATGCGCATCTGGATGACAAAGGCGCACGCTAAGCGTAAAGAAACCGGCATGATGACCGCGCCAAAGAAATTTCATTTCATCGGGATTTGCGGCACCGCCATGGGGTCGGTGGCGGCGGCGTTGCGCGAGCGCGGATTCATCGTGACCGGCTCGGACGAGGCCGTTTATCCGCCGATGTCGACCTTTCTCGAGAGCAAGGGGATCGCGCTGCATTCCGGTTACCGGCCCGAAAATATTCCCGGGGAGGCCGACGCGATTGTGATCGGCAACGTGATGAAGCGCGGCAACCCGGAAGTGGAAGCGGTCCTGAATCGCAAGCTCTACTATGTGTCGCTGCCGGAAATGCTGAAGGAATTGTTCCTGCGTAAGCGGCACAATCTCGTGGTCTCCGGCACCCATGGAAAGACCACCACCACTTCGTTGCTCGCCTGGATTCTGACGGTGGCCAAACTCGATCCGAGCTACGTCATCGGCGGGCTCCCGGCGAATCTCGGGCAGGGCGCGCTCTTCAACGACTCGAAGTATTTCGTGATCGAAGGGGACGAATACGACTCCGCCTTTTTCGACAAGCGCTCGAAGTTCGTTCATTACCTGCCCGAGCTGCTGATCGTGAACAACATCGAGTTCGATCACGCCGACATTTTCAACAACCTCGACGAGATCAAGCTGAGCTTCAGCCGCCTGTTCAACATAGTGCCGCAAAATGGAATGATCCTGCTCAACGGCGATGACGCGAATTGCCTGGACGTCGCGCGGCAAGTGCAACCGTTGATGGCGCAGATCGAGGAAGTGGGGATGTCGCCGAATTGTGCGCGCAAGATTTCTGACGTGACCTATACGACCAAGGGGTCGCGTTTTTCTCTGGGCGGCGACCAGTTTGAGATCCCGCTGGTGGGCGAATTCAATGTGCGGAACGCCGCCATGGCGATCTCAGCCGCGCGGTTCTACGGGGTTTCGCTCGAGAAAATTCGCAAGGCACTCAAGAGTTTCAAAGGAATCGCGCGCCGGCAGGAAGTGCGGGGCGAAGCGCGCGGGATCAAGGTGATCGACGATTTCGCGCACCATCCCACGGCCATCCGGGAAACGTTGCGCGCCCTGCGCCATCGTTATCCCGGGGCGCGGATTTGGGCGGTGTTCGAGCCGCGCTCCAACACGACCCGGCGCGCTGTCTTCCAGCAGGAGCTGCCCGATGCGCTGAAGCTGGCCGACGGCGTTTTCATTTCGCAGATCGCGCGGCTCGACCAGATCCCCGAGAAGGAGCGGCTCGATCCGCAGGCGGTGATGGAATCAATCTCCGCCTCAGGCCGGCCGGCGTTTTATGAACCAGACGCTGCTCATATAATAGAGAAGCTCGTGCCGTTGCTGAAAGCGGAAGACGTGGTGGCGATCTTTAGCAATGGCGGGTTTGAAGGGATTCATGGGAAACTACTGACGGCGCTCGAAGCGAATTGAATCTGGAAGCCAGGAAACCAGGATGGGAGAAGGGTATTATTTTCCGGTGTTCCTGTTTCCTTAATCTTTCCTGGATTCCTGGTTTCCAGATTAATCCTTTACCGGTCACGAAGTGTGATCGTGGACGATGCGCCAGCCGGCGGGAGTGCGGCGGAAGAGGAGCGTGAAGATGCCGTGCGGCTTGTCGCTCTGGCGAAAGAGCTGCCAATGGCCGAGGACGATCGCGGCGTCCGGCCCAAGCGGTGTGACCTTGATGTCAGAGAATGCCAGTCGCCCCATCTTTTCGCGGCTATCGTATTTTTTCCGATAACGATCGCGAACGGTTTTCCACCCGCGCGTGATCTTATCGCCGGAAACAAACTCGGTCGTGTCGGAACGCGCGTAGCCTTCCATGAAGCCGTCGACGTCGCCGCGATTCCACGCCGCGACTTGCGCCGCCATCACTGCGCGTATTTCCGCCGCGCTATGGTTTGTTGCCGACAAAGCATTCGCCCCGGAAAGGTTGATCAACGCGAAGAGCAAAACGGTATGGCGGAATGAAATCAGACTCTTCATTGGACGTTGAACGTTGGACGTTGAGCGTTGGACGTTCTGCCTCCTAACCGGCCCGAATGCAATCACAGGGGTGATTTATGCCGAACCCCGCTCCCACCTCGAGAGCATAATCCCTATAATCTTGACCAGCGCTCCCTGACCTATTACATAAAGCGCGTGCTTCGCCCTCTCTGTCTCGTGGCGCTGTGTCTCGCGGCGCTGACTTCGGTTTCCGGGCAACCGAAGCCGAGCGCCCCTGCCGTCAGTCCGCGCCCACTTCCCACGAGCGTCCCCCAGGTCGCGCCGCCCGCGCCCTCCGCCCCGGCGAAAACAACGACCACGACAACCACGACGACCGAAGAAGCGCCTGCGGCCGTTCCGCCCGCGCAAAACCAGGCGCAGACGAGTCCCGTCCCGCCGCCTTCCATCCCCGGCACGACGCCGGTTCCCTCCGATAAAACGGAAACCCTCCAGTTCCCGAATAGCGACGTCGTCGATGTTCTCCGTTTTTACGAAACCATCAGCGGCAAGAAGCTGATCATGGACAACTTCGTCCAGGGCAAAGTGAGCATTTTCCTTAGCCGTGCGGTGCCGCGCGATGAAGCGATCAAGATCATCGAGATGAACCTGCTCATGAACGGCTATTCGCTCGTCCCCGCCGGCGGCGACATCGTCAAGGTCATCGGCACCGGCCGCAGCCCGCGCAATGCCGGCGTCCCGCTCATTTCCGACGAGGCCGATCTTCCCGAGGGCGAACACGTCGTCACGTTTCTCTTCAAGCTGCGCTATGCCGATCCGGTCGAGTTGCAGCAGGTGCTCGGGCAATATCTTTCGCCGCCGCAGCCCTACACCTCGTTCCTGGCGCTGCCGAAATCGTCCAGCATCCTGATCACGGAAAACTCCGCCGTGATCCGGAGCCTGATCCACATCGTGGACCAGATCGATGTCCCCCCCGCGCAGGTCGTGAGCGAATTCATCAAACTCCAGCGCGCCGACGCGAGCAAGGTGGTCGAAATGCTGAAGGACGTTTTCGATAAAGGCGGCGCGACCACCACGACAACCGTCCAGCCCGGGGTGCGGCCGGTGCGCCCGCCGAACAACGTCCCGGTCCCGCAAGTCCAGCAATTATCCGTGGAAGGCGACCTGAGCGCTTTCACCGCGCTCTCGGAAGATTCGATCGTCGTCGGCAAGATCAAGATCGCGGCCGACGTGCGCACGAACCGGATCCACGTGATCACCCGGCCGGTGAACATGCCCTTCATCAAGAAGCTGATCTCCGAGTTCGATGCGAACGTCGAATTCGGGAAGCCGGTCACGCGCGCGCTGCGATACATCAGCGCGGCGGAAGTTTTACCGGTGCTGGTGCAAGCCTTAACTGAACCCGGCACCAACGAGCAAGGTGCCGCGCCAACAACGAACCCCGCAGCGCCGCAACAACAGGCTCAGCAAAATCAGCGGCGCACAAATCCAAGTGGACTCGATTCCAGTTCGAGCAGCAGCAGTAGCGGCAGCCAGAATTTCTCAGAGGAGCTTTCCACGCAGGCCGTCGATACCGCTCCGAAAGCAGTCACGATCGGC
>JALYIN010000363.1 GCA_030775765.1 Verrucomicrobiota bacterium | reverse complement strand
CTGCCGAAAAATCCAGAGACGATTTTGTGGAGCCGAGGACGCCATTTGAAAAAAAGATCGCTGCGATCTGGGAGCAGTTGCTCGGTCTGGAACATGTCGGTTTGGCGGATAACTTTTTTGACCTGGGCGGCCATTCCCTTGTTGGACTGCGTCTGGTCAATCAGTTGCGCGATATGCTCGGCCAGAACGTTGCCTTCACGCTCATCTTCGAAGCGCCGACACTCGGTGAGATGACAAA
The DNA here is from genome assembly GCA_030775765.1 of Verrucomicrobiota bacterium. Taxonomy (GTDB): domain Bacteria; phylum Verrucomicrobiota; class Verrucomicrobiia; order Chthoniobacterales; family UBA10450; genus AV80. The sequence continues at coordinate 2,803 of JALYIN010000363.1, read as the reverse complement.
GAGGCTCGAGAAAAGTCATTTCAGCGCGGAGAAGGGGACTGCGGCATCGACGCCCCTCGTGCCAATCAATCGCGAAGCTCGCCGGAAGCGTCGATCGTGATTTATTCTTTCAACTGCAGAATCGCTTGAACGAGAACCATCATACCTGCACTGCTCCCGGACCGGCTGTCTTATCCGAGGCCAAGGTGGACGGCCGTACGCATGCCGCCGAGACGGATGAAGGCGTTTTCGACTTCCCAGCGACTTCAGCGCAACGCCGCTTTTGGTTGCTCGATCAATTGCAGCCCGGCGGCAATCCAGCGTTCAACATGTCTCTCGCCCTCCGCTGGCACGGCCCCCTCGATCAGCTTGTGCTCCGGCGCGCGCTCAACGAGGTGGTGGCCCGCCATGAAACCCTCCGCACCACTTTTGCAGACGAACGCGGTCAACTGCGCCAACAGATCGCTCCCTCCCTGGTGATCGACCTCCCGATCCTCGATGCGAGCGCTTTTCGCGAAATCACCGCCCCCGATCTTCCGGCTCAGCTCATGCAAGAGGAAGCGCGGCAGCGGTTCGATCTGGGGCGTGGACCCCTGGTGCGCGCGCGGCTCCTGCGCCTCGCACCCTTCGAACATCTCCTCCTTATTACCGTCCATCACATCGTCTCCGATGGTTGGAGCAACGCTATTTTCACGCGCGATTTGTTCGCCTTCTACGGCGCGCTCCTCCAGAACACTTCGGCGGCGCTTCCGGAACTGGATATTCAGTTTGCCGATTACGCGGAATGGCAGCAGGCGCGCCTGGCTGATGATGACTTCGCGTCCCAGCGCGCTTTTTGGCGGCAGCAGCTGGCGGGCGAGTTTCCCGGCCTCGATCTTCCGTTCGATCACGGCCCGCGTTCCGGCCAAAATATTTCCGGTGATGTGCGTTCGCGTGTGCTGCCGCCGGAATTAGTCCGCGCCGCGAAATCGCTCGGAACCGGGGAAAATGCCAGCACCTTCATGATTTTCTTCGCCCTCTTCCAGGTTTTGCTTAGCCGCTACACTGGCCAGGAAGATTTTCTCGTCACTTCTCCAAGCGCCAATCGCCCGCGCCGTGAGTTCGAATCGCTCATCGGGCCTTTTGCCAACCCACTTCTCTTGCGCGCGAATTTGCGCGGGAACCCGACATTCCGAGAGCTTCTGGGCCGCGTTCGCAACGTCGCGGTCGAAGCCTTTTCGAATCAGGACATTCCCTTCGAGATGTTATTGGACGAGTTCCAGGCTCCGCGGTTGCAGGTGAATTTTCACTACGATTCCGGCCTGCAACAAGGCTTGAACGTGCCCGCCGGCGTAGTGCTCGAAGTTCTGCCTTCGGTGAGCGTGGGGACGGTCTACGAACTGAGCGCATCGGTGCTCGAACAGGCGGGAGCTGTGCGGCTCGAACTCGAATACAACCCGACGCTGTTCAATGCGGAGACCGTTGAACGAATGCTTGGGCATTACGAAACGCTCCTGGAAAATGCGGTCCGAGAGCCCTCCACCGCGGTGTCGGCATTGCCTTTGTTAACTGCCACCGAAAAAATGGACCTCGGACTCGCGGGCGATTCCACCGCGACCGCTCCGTCTCCTATGGACATTCGCGGGGCGCTCGTCGACCGCGTCATGCAAAAACCTGATACGATGGCGGCCCGACACGGGCGCCGCGAGCTCAGTTGCGCTGAGCTGCTCGCACGGATGGAAAAGGCGCGCAATGCAGACAAGAGTGACCGCCCGCCTTCAGATTTGGACCAGGCAGCAGGCTGGGTGGCCCACTGGCGCGCGCGCCTGGACACGCCGCCGCCTCCTGTAATCGCAAGATCTCCCGAAGGCGAAGTATGCATCTCCGCAGCCGCTGAAGCGTTACGCGAATGCGCCCTCCTTTACGAGGGCGAGCGGATGGCTTCGTGTTCTCCACCCGGTGCTGCGGCTACCGAGGAAGTGGGCGCGGCCATTCTTGCGAAGGCATTGCTCGTTTATCCAACCCCGGGATTGCTTGTGGAACCGCCGGCGACACTGGCTGCGTGGCTGGAAACGGAGGAGATCGCAGTGGCTTGCCTGCCCGCCGCCACTTGGAATCGACTTGCTTTGGCCATTGCCGGAAAAAAAGCGCGGAAGCCGGCGAAGCTCCGCCTCGTCATTGCCACCGAGGGGAAACCTACAGACGGCAGCTTCGGCCAGATTACGGCAAATTCCGAAACTCGATCCACATCTCCGGTTCGCGTTTGTAAGCGAACCGTGCTGGAAGGCGCGGGCGGAACCATCACCCTCGATGGCCGGCCGCTACAACCAATAACCGGACGGCTTCGTGTCCTCGATCCGCGATCCAATGAGCCGTTACCCGTCGGGGTGATCGGTGAGTTATCGATCACGGAGCGCCGTGGGCAGACGAGACAATTGGGCGAGCTTGCCCGCTGGCAAGCCGTTGATTCGCTTGATCGATTGGGCCCGAGAGCGGAACAAAGTTATGTGCGGGGGTTTCGCCTCGACCCACGCCGCACAGAGGCGCTCCTCGGTCAGATTCCAGGCGTCCGGCACGCTCTCGTTTGCCCGGCAAGCCACGATCCGGGTTTCAGGATGGTTGCTTATATTTCAGCTGATCCCGCCATCGGCCGGCTGCCGGGCGACAGCGCCCTCCGCCAGTATTTGCACGAGCAAGGTCTGACCGATCAGCTCGTGCCTTCGCATTTCGTCCCGCTAAAAGATCTTCCGATCTCCGCAGTGGATGGCCAGCTGGATCGCGCCGCCCTTCCTGCGGGGACGAAGGCCGGGGGAACCGCGTCAGAATATGTCCAGCCGTATTTGGG
>JALYIN010000362.1 GCA_030775765.1 Verrucomicrobiota bacterium | reverse complement strand
CGTTCATCATTCAGGTGGACACGCTTTGCCATAAGCTCCCGAATTTTATCGAGAAATGCGCGGCGGCCGGGGTGAAGCGCGTCTACATCGGGCTGGAGAACATCAACCCGGACAGCCTGGCGGGCGCGCACAAGCGGCAGAACAAGATCACGGAGTATCGCAAGATGCTCCAGGCCTGGAAGACGGCGCGGATAATTACTTATTGCGGCTACATCCTCGGGTTCCCGAACGACACGCCGGAATCGATCATTCGCGACGTCGAGATCGTGAAGAAAGAATTGCCGCTCGATATCCTGGAGTTCTTTTTTCTAACGCCGCTCCCGGGCTCGGAGGATCACCAGACGCTGGTGAACGCCGGCGTGGTGGTCGATCCCGACCTGAACAAGTACGACCTGAATCATGTCTGTGCGCCGCATCCAAAGATGACGCGGGAAGATTGGGAGAAAGTTTACCGAAAAGCCTGGGAGACTTATTACACGAACGAGCACATGGAAGCGGTGATTCGCCGGCTCGTCTCGCGGCAGGCGCCGGCCAGTAACGCGATCATGTTGATCGCCTGGTTCTGGGGCGCGATCCAGATCGAGAAAATCCATCCGCTCGAGACCGGCTTGTTCCGATACAAATTCCGGCGCGATCGCCGGCCCGGTTTTCCAATCGAGCCGATCTGGAAGTTCTATCCGAAATACGCGGTTGAATCGGTGGTGAAGCTGGCGAAATGGGGCGTGCTCTATTCGCGGCTGCGCGCGATCTACGTGCGGGTGAAGAAGGACCCGAACAAGCTCGCCTACATGGATCTCGCCATGACTCCAGTGACCGACGACGAGGACCTGGAGATGTTTCACACGCCGTCGGCGCCGGCATTCCTCGAGCAGGAACACCGGCGGCTGCATGCGCACGAGCATAAGCACGAGCACGCGGCGGTAGCGTAAGGGGAAAAGCGCTGCGACCTAGGAGCCGGCCTGCCCTCAGGCCATCGAGACGAAGCGTTGCCTGATCGAAACGGCACGATGGCCGTGCCGTCTCCAACAGAGGCAATTTCCCCTGTCGGAGCGGAGCAGGTTGTGTATGATGCGCCTTCGGAACCAATGCCCGCCCCTGCCCTATCCGCCCCGACGAAGAAGTTCTGCCTAATTCTTCTCAAGCCGTCGCACTACGACGACGACGGTTACGTGATCCAATGGCTGCGCTCGACGATTCCCTCGAACTCGCTCGCGGCGCTCTACGGTCTGGCGCGCGATTGCCGGCAACGCCACGTCCTGGGTGACGATGTCGAGATCGAGATTCATCCGTTTGACGAAACGAACACGCGCATTCGGCCGAAACGAATAGTGCGTATGATCGAGGAAGCGGGCGCCGGCGTGGTGATGTTCGTCGGTGTGCAATCGAACCAGTTCCCGCACACGCTCGACCTGGCGAAGCCGCTGCTCGCACACGGCGTGCAGGTCGCCATCGGCGGGTTCCATGTCTCGGGCACGATGAGCATGCTGGGTGGAAACGATCCTGATATTCATCGCGCGAAAGCGATGGGCATCTCGCTTTTTGCCGGCGAAGCGGAAGGGCGCCTTGAGCAAGTGTTGCAGGACGCTTACGCCAAAAAACTGAAGCCGCTCTATAATTACATGGCGGACCTGCCGGGAATCGACGGCGCTCCGATTCCGCTGATCAGCTCCGTGCGCGCGGCGCGCACGGCTGGCCACGTGACGAGCTTCGATGCCGGACGCGGTTGCCCGTTCCAGTGTTCGTTCTGCACCATCATCAACGTCCAGGGACGGAAGTCGCGCCGCCGGACGCCCGATGACGTGGAGGCGATCATCCGCGAGAACGTAGCCCAGGGACTGCGCAGCTTTTTCATTACCGACGACAATTTCGCCCGCAACAAGGATTGGGAAGTGATCCTCGACCGGATCATTCGCCTGCGCGAAGTCGATAAGCTGAAACTGTCGTTCATCATCCAGGTGGACACGCTTTGCCATAAGCTGCCGAATTTTATTGAGAAGTGCGCGGCGGCTGGCGTGCGCCGCGTTTTCATTGGCTTGGAGAACATCAATCCGGACAGCCTGGCCGGCGCGCACAAAAGGCAGAACAAGATTACCGAGTATCGTAAGATGCTGCTGGCCTGGAAGGCGGCGAAGATCATTACTTATTGCGGTTACATTACCGGTTTCCCCAACGACACCGCCGAATCCATCAAGCGCGACGTAGAGATCGTGAAGAAGGAACTACCCCTCGATATTCTCGAGTTCTTTTACCTGACGCCGCTCCCGGGGTCGGAAGACCACCAGAAACTGGTCAACGCCGGAATCGCAGTCGATCCGGACCTGAACAAGTACGATTTGAACCACGTTTGCACGGCGCATCCGAGGATGTCGCGCGAAGAATGGGAGCGCGCTTACCTGACCGCGTGGGAGACCTACTACACCATGGAACACATGGAGACCGTGTTGAAACGGCTGGTGGCCAAAAAAGGGAGAGCCAACAACGCCCTTGTTCTCATCACCTGGTTCATGGGCTCGATTCATATCGAGAAAGTCCATCCGCTGGAGAGCGGGGTGATCCGCTTGAAATCCCGGCGTGACCGGCGGCCTGGCCTGCCGCGGGAGCCGATCTGGACCTTTTATCCGAAATATTGGGTCGAGTCGGCGACCAAGATCTACAAGCTGGCCACGCTCTATTTCCGCCTGCGCGGCATTTACAAGCGGATCAAGGCAGACAAGAAACGATTCAAATACATGGATGTCGCACTCACGCCGGTGACCGATCACGACGTGGACGACCTGGAGATCTTTCATACACCGTCGGCCCCGGCCTTCGTGGCGCAGGAGCAGCGCCGGCAGCAGGCAAACGCAGAAGCGCGTGAGCACGCGGCCGCGTAAAGAGTCCGGGGAACGCACGCGCCGCGGAAACGGAATTTAATGCACGACATCCACACTGTTCCGGGCGCAATCCACGCAATGCAGGTCCTGTCCTCCGCATTCCTGGCCATTCTCTTTCTCCAATCGGGAATCGACAAAGTCGTCGACCGGCGCGGGAACGTGGAATGGCTCAAGGGACATTTCGCGAAAAGTCCGCTGGCGGGATTCGTTCCGGCGATGGTAACAATCGTCACGATCCTCGAACTGCTGGCGGGCGTTCTCAGCGCCGTCGGCTGCGTGTGGATTTTCTTCTGGCGCGATTCGACGATCGCGTTCTATGGGGCGGTAACGGCGGCTTTCGCAATCCTGGCCCTGTTTTTCGGGCAACGGATGGCAAAGGAGTACGCCGGGGCGGCCACGCTGGTCCCGTACTTTCTTCTAACCCTGGCCACGATCTATCTCCTGGCGCTCTGACCTGTAGCGATGGTGCGCCTCACGCTTCTCCATCGAGCGCCAAGGCGCGCCATTATAAACTGCCTGGGGCAACGCCCCAGGATTTGCGCTTAGCCGGCCGCGAATTTTTCCAGGCGATCGATCGTCTGGCGGATGTCGTCTTCCGTCGTGCGCGGATTGATGGTGCAGAGGCGGAGCGCGGTAACGCCTTTCAGAGTGGTTGAGGTAAGGAAGGCGAAACCATCGCGCAGCATCAAGTCCACCAGCTTCGTTTGGACCGCGTCGTCTTTCCCGAAACGGAAAGCAACGATCGCCATTTCGGCGGGCGAAAGAATTTCGCAATGCCGGCGGCCGCGTAGTTCTTTCTCAGCAAACTCGGCCAGCTCGAAGCCACGCGTGATCGCATCGCGAAACGCGGCGAGACCAAAAGTGTTCATGGACAGCCAGACCTTTAACGCGCGAAATCCGCGGGAGAGTTGGATGCCGTAGTCGGCGGGATTGATCTCGGCAGTGTTGCGATGGACGTCGCGCATGTATTCGGGCATCAACTGGAAAGCCGATTTCAAATGCGCGGCATCGCGCACGAGGACGCAGCCGCACTCGAAAGGTTGAAACAACCATTTGTGGGGATCGAGCGAGAGCGAATCGACGCGTTCGAGGCCGGCTAATTTTTCGCGCCCGCGCTTACAGATGACGGCCGCCGCTCCATACGCCCCGTCGGCGTGAAGCCACATTCCTTCCTCGGCGCAGAGATCGGCGAGATCCGGAAGCGGATCGACCGCGCCTGTGTTGGTCGTGCCCGCATTCGCGATCACGCAAAAAGGACGGAGGCCGGCTTCCTTGTCGACACGGATCGCCTGGCGCAACGATTCCAGCGGCAAACGAAAGCGATCGTCAGATAGAATTTTCCGGAATTGTTCCCGCGAAAAACCAACCACGCCTAACGCCCGCTCGACGGAGTAATGAGTCTGGTCGGAGAAATAAATCTTCGCGCCTTGAATCCGATCGCCGAGCTTGGCGCAACGCGCGGCATGAAGCGCGGTCAGGTTCGCGGCAGATCCGCCGCTGACGAAAAGTCCGCCGGCCGTTTCAGGAAAACCGCAGAAGCCCCGGAACCAATCAATCACGGTCAGCTCGATCGCCGCCGCGGCCGAGCCGCCCAGCCAGGTGCCGTTAAAAACATTGAAGCCGGCGGCAAGCGCGTCGGCCATTGTGCTGACAAAATTTCCCGGCCCGGGAACGAAAGCGAAGAACCGCGGGTGATCGACGTGGAGGTTGTTTGGGAAGACTTCCTTCTCAAGGTGAGCCAGAAGCTCGTGCGGATCGGTCGGCGTTTCGG
>JALYIN010000361.1 GCA_030775765.1 Verrucomicrobiota bacterium | reverse complement strand
CCTCGTTCGTTGCGAGTGAGTCGCCGTTGTTCGCCACACCCCCTATGGCGTACATGATTCCGTTTACTGCCGCCGCGGCAAACGCATATCGCGCAGTGGGCATGGCGGCTTTACTGCTCCAGGTGTTCGTGACCGGGTCGTAGGCCTCCACCGTTGTCACGACGGTGCCGCCGCCACTGTTCCCGCCTACCGCGTACACGATTCCGTTTACTACCGTCACGGCCAACCCATACCGTGCGGTAGGCATGGCGGCCTTGGTGCTCCAAGTGTTCGTGTTCGGATCGTAGGCCTCCACGGCGTTGAGTGGGGCTCCTCCCAATACTCCACCTATGGCGTACACGATTCCGTCGACTGCCACCGCAGCCGACAGATACCGCGCGGTGGGCATGGCGGCCTTGGTTGTCCAGGTGTTCGTGGTCGGGTCGTAGGCCTCCACAGCGTTGAGGCTCCCATAGTTGTCCCCCCCGATGGCGTACACCATCCCGTTCACTGTCGCCGCGGCCGGGCCTTGGCGCGCGGTCGGCATGGCGGCCTTGCTGCTCCAGGTGTTCGTGATCGGGTCGTAGGCCTCCAACGTATTCACAATGGTACCGCCGTTGTTTCCCCCGACGGCGTACACGATCCCGTTTGCGGCCGCCGCGGCCAACACATACCGCGGCGTGGGAATAGGGGCCTTGCTAGTCCAGGTGTCGGTAGCTGAGTCGTACACCTCAACCGGAGCCAATAAATGAAAACCGCCCGTATTGTTGTAACCCCCGATGACGTAGATGACACCGTTCAGTTGGGTACCAGCCAAGCCAATTCGCTCCGTCGGCATCGACGCTTTTGTGACCCAGGTTCCTCCTTGGGCTAGTGCGTCGGACGCAGGTGTGAACGTGACAAGAGAGATGATAATCGTCGCGAGTAAAGTTGCTGATCGTGTTTTCATATTTTGACGAACCTTGATTGCATTAGGTTTGATTCGGCGGTTTCACTGATGTTCTAGGGGAACTGGAAGCCCAAGTTCCCAAATGACTTGCGGTAGCAAAACGATTCACATCCGGACCGCTTGTCGGGAGGACGGGCTTCCGTTTTCGACTCGCCGCTGCGACGCTTTCTGCCACATTCGAATTGCGTGGATGACCAAATTCACATCGAGCAGCTAGAAGTCTTCACGCACATAGGCGTGCCGACGGACGAACGTGCCGCGCCTCAACGCCTCACCTTTAACATTACGTTTTTTCCGAAACGCGATGCTTCAGAGATCGAGGATCAAATCGATCGCACCGTGAATTATGAGGCGCTTTGCGCCGAGGTGAAGAAATTCGTCGGAGAACGCAGCGACAAGCTGATCGAGACGCTCGCTGACAAGTTGGCCTTTCACTTGCTGGAAGTATTTGGGATTTGCCGGATCAAGATCGAGCTCCGGAAATACATTCTGCCAGATGTGGAGTTTGTTTCGGTCGCCGTGACCCGCGAGCGTGCGAAGGAATAACAATGCGACAGGGACGATTCGACGAACCGGCCAACCAAACGGCGCAGCTCTACAGTGAATCGGTCTCGATCGATTGGCGGCTCTACTCGCACGACATCAAGGGTTCCCTCGCGCACGCGGCAGCGCTCGCCGCGGCCGGTATCCTGACAAAGGAAGAGCAGGAACAGGTCGAAGCGGCGCTGACCGTGATCGAGGCGGAGATCAAGGCGGGCGATTTCCGTTGGGATCCGTCGCTGGAAGATGTGCACATGAATATCGAGGCGGCGTTGACGAAGCGCATCGGCGCGGCGGGCGCAAAGCTCCACACCGCCCGGAGCCGGAACGACCAGGTCGCGCTCGACCTGCGGCTTTACGTAAAGGCGGAAGCCACCGAAGTCTGCACGCGCCTGCGAGCGCTGCAACGCGCGCTCCTCGGCCTGGCCGAGCGCCACCAGGCGGTCGTCCTGCCGGGATACACGCATCTTCAGCGCGCCCAGCCGATCTCGCTCGGACATTATTTCCTCGCGCACGTCGAGGCGCTCGAGCGCGACCACGCGCGCATAATCGAATGCGCCCGGCGCGCCGACGTTTTGCCCCTCGGTGCGGGTGCGCTCGCCGGGTCGACGATCGTGCTCGATCGGGAAGCAATCGCGCGCGCTCTCGGTTTCTCGAAGGTCAGCCAGAACAGCCTTGATGCCGTAGGCGACCGCGATTTCGTGGCGGAATTTCTCTTCGGCCTGGCGATGATCGGGATGCATCTGTCGCGCATGAGCGAAGAGCTGATTCTCTGGAGCACGATGGAATTTGGCTTCATCACTTTCAGCGACGCGTTCTCGACCGGCTCGAGTTTGATGCCGCAAAAGAAAAACCCGGACATGGCCGAGTTGACCCGCGGGAAAACCGGCCGCCTCTACGGTAATCTGATAGCGCTGCTGACGACGCTGAAAGGGCTGCCATCCTCCTACCAACGCGATCTCCAGGAAGACAAAGGGCCGCTCTTCGATTCCGTCATCACCGTGAAAGACGCCCTGCAGGTTTTTGCCGCGATGCTACCGGAACTCACGATCAATGCCGGGCGAATGGAGAGCGCGGCCGACGACTGCAACCTGCTCGCGACCGATCTCGCGGAATATCTCGTGAAAAAGGGCATGCCGTTCCGCGAAGCGCACAAGGCCGTCGGAAAGCTGGTGACCCGGGCGGCGGCGGCCAAGGTTGCCTTGAACAATGTTACCCTGCTGGAGATGCAGGAAATTTCGAAGCTCTTCGAAGACGACATCCTCAAAGTCTTCGATGTGCGCGGATCCCTGGCCAAGCGGACCGCGATCGGCGCGCCATCGCCGGAAAACGTCGCTGCGCAGATCGTGCGCTGGAAGAGTCTTCTGTAGCGGCGGTCTATGATCGTCGATCACTGCCGCTCTCCACGCGCTACAGTAAAGGCAAAGACGATTCGCTTTTCGCGGCGCTCCCCATGATCTTGGCGGCGTGAAAGGCGCGAACGAGAACTCCGGCGGCGACGGTTGGGAAACCGTCTCGAGCCAGACCTGCTTCGAAGACAAGAATCTCACTGTCGTCACCGAGAAAATCCGAAGCCCGTCGCGTCATGAACCGCGATCGTGGACCGTAGTCCGGCGAAAGCGCGCGGTCGTTGTCGCGGCAATGACCGCTGACGGGAAATTGATCCTCATTCGCGAAGAACGTATCCCCATCCGCGCTGCGATCTGGGAAGTTCCGGCCGGTCAGATCGATGCCGAATCGGACAGGGACGCGGATGAAATCGCCGCGGTGGCGTTGCGCGAGCTGCGCGAGGAAACCGGCTTCGAGCTTGCAGAAGGTGGCGAGCTGATTTCGCTGGGCGATTATTTTACCTCACCCGGGTTCACCGATGAGCGCGGATATTTCTTCCTGGCTCGGCC
>JALYIN010000360.1 GCA_030775765.1 Verrucomicrobiota bacterium | reverse complement strand
GCGCCGTTCCGCGCGCCGGCAAACCGTCCGGGCCAGGTCGAGCGCGGCGGAGTCCATCGTCTTGCCCGGAATGGCCCAGTCTTTGAACTTGCCGAGTCGATTCTTTTCCAAATCGTCGACTACGCTGGTGAGCCGGTCGGTCAGCGCCGCGGCAGTCACCTGAAACCCGTCCTTGAGGTATCGATCCAGGTCCTGGGGAGCAGTCGCCAATTCCCCCATCACGACAACGAGTTCCTTCTGAACGGCGAGAATCTGTTCGGCCAGGAACGAATCCTTCGCGGCCGCCCGGGCAAGGCCGAGCGCCGAATTTAATTCATCAACGCAACCATAGGCGTCCACGCGTTGATCCGTCTTTGGCACCCGCCGCCCATACATGAGCGAAGTGTCGCCTTCGTCCCCAGTCTTGGTTGCGATCGACATTCGGAACCCTAAAACGCGAATGACGAATCAGCTCTCGCCAATTCGTCATTCGACATTCGCACTTTGTTGGATCGTTAGCCCAGGGCCGGTTGCACGTCCGGTTCGTCCACGAGCGACTCGCCGATCGGCTCGCCTTTTTCGACGAGCTTGATCTCGCGCACCGCGGGGAATCCCGTGCCGGCCGGAATGAGATGGCCCATGATCACGTTTTCCTTGAAGCCGCGCAGACGATCCACCTTACCGAGCGTCGCCGCTTCCGTGAGCACGCGGGTGGTATCCTGGAACGACGCCGCCGAGATGAAGCTGTCCGTTTCGAGCGAGGCCTTGGTGATGCCGAGCAGAACCGGGGTCGCTTCCGCGGGCTTGCCGCCCTGCTCCACGACCTTCGTGTTTTCCGCCTCGAAATCGAGTCGGTCCACCTGGTCGCCCCAGAGCAACGACGTGTCGCCTGGATCGGTGATCTTCACCTTGCGCAACATCTGGCGCACGATGATCTCGATGTGTTTGTCGTTAATCTCCACGCCCTGGAGGCGATAAACCTCCTGCACTTCGTTGACCAGATGCTCCTGCAAATCCTGTGGCCCGCAAACCTCGAGGATCTCGTGCGGCACGACTGGACCTTCGGTGAGCTGCTGACCTTTCTTCACGAAGTCGCCCTTGAAGACGATGATGTGTTTCGTCAGCGAAATCAGGTGCTCTTCTTCAGTGCCGGTCTCGGGATCCGTCAAAATCAGTTTCCGTTTTCCGCGAACCGTTCCGCCCATTTCGACAATGCCGTCGATCTTCGCAATCTCCGCAGCGTCCTTCGGACGGCGCGCTTCGAAGAGTTCGGCCACACGCGGCAAACCGCCCGTGATGTCCTTGGTCTTCGCAATCTTTCGCGGCGTCTTGGCTAGCAACGCGCCGGCCCGGATCTTGTGACCTTCCTCGACAACCACGTGCGCGCCAGCCGGAATCGAATAGCTGGCGAGTACTTCCTTCTTGTCCCCGACAACAACGATCTGCGGGTGCAAATCTTCCTTGTGCTCGATGATGACCGTGCCCATCAGGCCGGTCGCTTCGTCGACGTCACGTTTGATCGTCACTCCCGCGATCATGTCGCGGAATTCGATCTTGCCGGCCTTGTCGGTCAAAATCGGAACGTTGTACGGATCCCATTGCACGAACGTCTCGCCCTTTTTCACCGGAGCGCCGTCCGGCTTCGAAATGACCGAACCGATCACGACGTTGTAACGGTCGAGCTCGCGGCCTTCGGCATTATGCACGCCGATAGAGCCGTTCTTGTTCAGCACGATCCAGCTTCCGTCGAGCGCCTGCACTGTGCGCAGGTCGTTGAACTGCAGCGTTCCGTCGTTCTTCGCCTTGATGATCGGCTGCTTGAACGTCTGGCTCGCCGTGCCGCCGATGTGGAACGTCCGCATCGTCAACTGCGTGCCGGGCTCGCCGATTGATTGGGCGGCGATGATGCCGACCGCTTCGCCGAGTTTTACGAATTGTCCGGTAGCCAGGTTGCGCCCGTAACACAGCGCGCACACGCCTCGCCCGGTTTCGCAGGTTAGGACCGAGCGAATCTTGAGGCTCTCAACGCCGATCTTCTCGATCGCAGCCGCCGTTGGCTCATCGATGAGCTGGTTCGCCTTGATGACCTTCTTCTTCGTAACCGGATCCGCAATAGTTTCGCAACTGACGCGGCCAACGATTCGCGTCGAGAGATCGACGACTTCTTCGTCGCCTTCGTAAATCGATTTCACCGTAATGCCATTCACCGTTCCGCAATCCATCTCGTTGATGATTACGTCCTGCGACGCGTCCACGAGTTTGCGGGTGAGATAACCGGAATCCGCCGTCTTCAGCGCCGTATCGGCCAGACCCTTGCGGGCGCCGTGTGTGGAGATGAAGTATTCGAGCACGCTTAAGCCTTCCCGGAAGTTCGACGTGATTGGCCGTTCGATGATTTCGCCAGACGGCTTCGCCATCAATCCGCGCATGCCGGCGAGCTGTTTCACCTGCTGGCGATTGCCGCGCGCGCCCGAGTCCACCATCAG
>JALYIN010000359.1 GCA_030775765.1 Verrucomicrobiota bacterium | reverse complement strand
GCGCCACCCAATAACTCGCCGCCGCGCCCAGCCATGAGCCCAAGGTTCCCGCCGCGACAACTCCATAGACATTGAGCTTCCCTTCGGCCGCGAGGAATGCCGCCGGCGGGATGACCAGCTCGCTCGGCACCGGAAAAATCGAGCTTTCCATAGCCATGAGCGCGATCATGCCGAGATAACCCCAGTCCTGGACCCAGCCGAACCAGACTTCAAGAAGGTGATGCATTGCGGAATTTTCGATTTTCGATTTTGGATTTGCGATTTACCCTGCCGCCGGACGCGGGTGCGACTGACTACAATCCAAAATCCCAAATCCGCAATCTAAAATCGGCATGTCGATCTACCGGCGCGTCCTTGCTTACTACCGGCCGTTTTCGGCGCAGACCGCGCTCGGCCTGATTTTGTCCCTCGCCGCGATCGCGCTGAGCCTGCTGAAGCCTTGGCCACTCAAAATTATCGTCGACGATGTTCTGCAGCGAAATCCGCAGGCGCGCTTCGGCAATTCCCCCCAACTCATCCCCCTGCTCTGCCTCGCCTTCGTCGGGATCCAGCTTTTCTGGGGTGTCCTCAATCTCGCCAGCAATTACCTGTTCGTAAAGGTCGGCCTGCAGGCACTGCTTAAACTGCGCACCGACCTTTACGCCTACCTGCAATCGCTCTCGTTGAAATACCACGACGCCCGGCGCTCGAGCGATTCCAGCTTCCGGGTCGCCTACGATTCGCAATCGATCCAGACTATCTACAACAAAGGGTTCACGAATATTTTCGGATCGATCATCACGTTGATCGGAACGTTCGCGATCATGCTGCGCATGGATTGGCAGCTCGCCCTGCTCTCCCTCGCCATCGTCCCGTTGCTGTTCGCGGCGATCTATTTTTTCGCCCATCGCATCCGGACCCAGTCCACGTCGATCCAGGAACAGGACAGCGCCATGCTCGCCCAGGCTCAGGAAGGACTCGGTGCCATTCGCATGGTCCACGCGTTCGGGCGTGAGGACTTTGAGGTTTCGCAATTTCACCAGCGCGCGAGCGAAAGCCTCCAAGCCAACCTGCGGCTCACCCTGACGAACGTGAACAGCGCCCTTGTTATCGGCACGCTCATCGCGGTCGGGACGGCCGCCATGTACTACGTCGGTTCGCTCCATGTCCTGCGCGGCACGCTGACCTTGGGCTCACTCCTCGTCTTCAGCGCCTACCTGCTGATGCTGTATCAGCCCCTTGAATCTCTGACCTACACCGCTTGGGCGATGGAAGGCGCGACTGCCGGAGCGCGGCGCTGCTTCGAAGTCCTCGATCGCGCTGATGATGTCGTCGACGCGTCGGACGCGAAGGAGATTGACGAGACAAACGGCGCGCTCGGTTTTCGGAATGTCGCCTTCAGCTACGGCTCGGAGCAGTCAGTGCTGTGCAACATCGACCTCTCGATTTCGGCAAACCAAATCGTCGCCCTCGTCGGCGGGACGGGCGCGGGAAAGAGCACCTTGCTGAGCCTCGTCCCGCGGTTCTACGATCCAAACGCGGGCACGGTCACGCTCGATGGCCAGGACCTGCGCGCGATTACCAAGAAATCGTTGCGCGGGAAAATCGCGATCGTTCTCCAGGACACACTCCTGTTCTCCACCACCATTCGCGAGAACATCGCTTACGGCCGGCCCGGCGCGACCGACGGCGAAATCCGCGCCGCCGCCCGCCGCGCGCAAGCCGACGAATTCATCAGCCGCCTGCCGGCCGGTTACGACAGTCCAGTCGGCGAACGCGGCGGACATCTTAGCGTCGGTCAGCGCCAGCGAATTGGGATTGCCCGAGCGTTCTTGAAAGACGCGCCGATTTTACTCCTCGACGAACCGACATCCGCGCTCGACCCCACAACCGAAGCGGCCATCATGGAAACCATCAAAGATTTGATGCACGGCCGCACCACTCTCATCGTTACGCACCGGCTTGCGACCATTCACGCCGTCGATCGCATCGTCGTGCTCGAGCACGGACGCATCGTCGAGCAAGGCAC
>JALYIN010000358.1 GCA_030775765.1 Verrucomicrobiota bacterium | reverse complement strand
GGTTTCAGCGGCCCAATGATAACCGGTGTTGGAACGCCCAAAAACATTGACCTGAATTTGGCCTTCGTTTGCCGGATACGCGGTTGACGTTGGATTAGGAGAGTGCATGCCGAAGAGGAAATTGGATTCCGTCATACGCTGGCCGCGCCCATGCAGCCAGACATACAAGCGCGCCGGCTTGGCGGCATCGTAGCTCTCCGGAACAATCACTTCGTAAGGCTGAACCGATCCGTCGAGTGCCGAATACATTCCATGCATTCTCCGGCCGCGGCTGGACGCCCATGGCGACTGCCCGCTCTGCAGGGCCTTGGCACGATTCACGCCCTGATCGAGCACGGTGAGGAGATTCTGAATATCGTCGGGGACCGAGATGTCGTCCGGGTAATCCAGCAGCCAGTGCCCGGCCTTCGAGTAGACTTCGACGTCCGCCATCAGATCGTCTTCGCCGCGCTTGGCCTTGATCTGTTTAATCGCCGCATCCAATTCGTTGAGCCTGGTTTGTATCTGCTGCTTTTCCTCATTGGAGGCATGGTAAATCGGCGGGCCCTTCTTGACGTTCTGTTTCTTATCGAAAGAGGGCGGAGACGATTGTTGCCCGATCAACGGGAGGAACATCAGAGCCGCACTAAGCAGGGAGGCGGAAATCATCAGGAACTTGCGCATGATCCTCTACTTTCCAAAGGTTCCAATTTTACAGCGCAACACTGCTGGGAGGCTGTCGGCCTGCCTTGTGATCGTCGCTGGCGGTAGGAAGCAGTTGCTTAAGCGATGATGTCTTTCACTACTTCGCCGTAGACGTCGGTCAGGCGGAAATCGCGACCCGCATAGCGATAGGTCAGGCGCTCGTGATTCATTCCCAGCAAATGCAGAATGGTCGCGTGTAGGTCGTGAATTGAAACCCGATTCTCCACGGCGCGGAAACCAAACTCGTCCGTGGCGCCATAGGCGATGCCTCCCTTTACGCCACCGCCCGCCAGGCACATGGTGTAACCGTAAGGATTGTGATCCCGCCCGTCACCGGCTTCTGAAACTGGCGTGCGGCCGAACTCACCGCCCCAAACCACCAGCGTCTCGTCGAGCAGTCCGCGGCGCTTCAGATCGCGAATGAGAGTCCCCGCAGCCTGATCCATGTTGGGACAGCGTGTGCGCAGCGAAGTGAAGATGTCCTTGTGATCGTCCCAATCCGGGCGCACGACCGGATCGGGCGCACCCGACGGATACAGGTGGATGTAGCGCACGCCGCGTTCGACCAGCCGGCGGGCCAGCAAACAGCTATTGCCCCAGCTGTTCTTGCCGTATTCTTCGCGGATGGCTTCAGACTCTTTGCGCACGTCGAACACGTCCATCGCCTCGAACTGCACGCGATAAGCGGATTCCATGGCCTTTAGACGGCCGTCGAGGAATGAGTCCGCGCCAAAACTCGCCGAGTAGTCCCGATTCATCGCCTGAACCAGATCCAGCTGCTTGCGCTGCGCCTGCGGATCCAGTTGCTTGTTGCGCAGGTCGCGAATCATCTTTTCGGGATCGGTTTCGCCCGAGTTAAACGGAACGCCCTGATATTCGGATGGTAGAAAGCCGGCGCGCCACAGGGAACTTCCTTCCGTGTTCTGGCTGAGCACTACGAACGACGGAAGATTTTCATTTTCCGTGCCCAGGCCATAAGTAATCCACGCACCCATGCTCGGACGATTCGCCAGGATGCTGCCCGAATGCGCCAGGTTTTTGCCTTGCGTGTGCGTCGGGTTGAAGGTGTACATCGACTTGATGACGCACACATCGTCAATCACCGAGGCGATCTGCGGGCACAATTCGCTGACATCGACGCCGCCGCGCCCATATTTCTTAAACTGAAACGGCGACGGTAGCAAGCCACCCGTTTCACGCTCCGTGCGGAAGCCGCTGACTGCCGCCGGGCGCTGGCCCGCGTACTTCGCCAGAACGGGCTTCGGATCGAACATATCCAACTGCGAAGGGCCGCCCGTCAGAAACAAAAAAATGACGTGCTTGGCTTTGGGCGCAATCGCCGGGCCGGTGTAATGGCCTGTGGTCGCGGCCTGCGCCGAGGTGCTGGCCAGAGAGCCAAGTAATCCGACGGATCCGAGTCCGCCACAGAGAGATTGAATCCACTCACGCCTTGAAGTTGTCATGGCCAAAAAATTACCTCGTTCACGGAAAGGAGAGCCTGTGCATATTGCGCGAGCGTCGCCTGGGCCAAGTAAGTCATGCCTCGGTCGATATCGGCCGGGTTTGGCTCGCGCAACAAAATTGTGTGAAATAACTTGCGGATCTTTGCCGCATTGTCCGGTTCGCTGTCCGCCGATTGTGCGAACGTTTCCGCCTGTTTTTGAATGAACGAGCTGTTCATCACAAACAATTGCTGCAGCGGCGTGGTGGTCAAATCCCGCCCGGGACTGCTCTGCATGGGATCCGGGAAATCGTAGAGCCGCAGGACGGTATTCAGACGCCCCCGGCTGATGCGCGCGTAAATCGTGCGGCGGTCATTCTTCGCATCGTCGAAATCGATCGATACACCGTAAAGCTTATCGCTTAGCGTGCCGGAGGCATGCATGATGGAATCGCGATATGCCTCGATATCCAAGCGCCGCGGATTCATGCGCCATAAGAACTTATTCGTGGAGTCCACCTGTTCGGCATCTTCGCGGGGGGCGCTGGATTGCCGGTAGGCGGATGACAACATGATTTCGCGATGCAGCCACTTGAGTGACCAGCCGTTGGCGATAAACCTTGCAGCCAGATCGTCGAGCAATTCCGGATGCGTGGGCCTCTCCCCTTGCGTACCGAAATCGCTGGCCGTGCCGACCAGCCCTTTGCCGAAATGCCAATCCCAAACGCGATTGACGATGACGCGGGCGGAGAGGGGCGCGGCTTCGCTGAAAATTTTGTCCCCCAATTCGGCGCGTCCGGAACCTTGGAAAAACTTGCTCTCTGCGTCGGACTTTGCGAGCACAGTCGGGAAGTGGCGCGGCACAATGTCGCCCGGATTTGCCACGTTGCCCGCTTTGAAAAGCGGCAGGTCGCGCGGCTCGCCCGGCCGGTAATCCATTTCAGTCATGAACGGATCTTTGCCGTCCACATAT
>JALYIN010000357.1 GCA_030775765.1 Verrucomicrobiota bacterium | reverse complement strand
CATCCAAGCCCCAAAGAAGCACCAAATCCCAGGCACCAAATCCCAAGCACCAAAGCCCGCGGGCAGATTGCTGTTTGGTGCTTGGAGTTTCTCTGGAGCTTGGAGTTTGGAGCTTCTATTTGCGCTTCTTTCTCGCCATCAGTTTCGCCAGGTGATCTAGATTAAAGATCCGGCGCTCGCCGGTCTTCGCTTCGCGAAACATCACTTCGTACCAGCCTTGCATCCGCTCGGCGACATAACGCTTGCCGCGAATGAGAATGGGCCTCCGCGCGATCACGCGATGAATCACCTTCTCGTAAGCCGAGCGCGGCCAGTGCCGCATCCGGCGGCGATTCCAGTCCCATTCGTGGCCCGCGTCGTCATAAACCTCCGGTCTGTCCGTGAAATCGAGCAGCGAACGCGCGTTGCTGTCGAAGACCGCCTCGATGTGGCGCAGCGTTTCGAGATCCGCGACGCGGCGAATGCTGGCCCGAAATGGCTTCAGCGTTTCGCGCGAGATGTCCCGAAGGCTGGCTTCGCGACCATCGCGTAATTTCCAGATCGGAGCGTTCGGGCCGGAGGTAAACGGATCGCGTGCCAGCGACTTCTTCGTCACCCGCCAGCCTTTTCGCGATGAATGCTTCTGCAACCGAAACCGCTCGAACCGCGGAATGTTGTTCGCCTCGAGTTGAGCGAGATCGTAGTCAGGCCACGCCGCCACGACTTGCGCGGTCCCTGCAATGAACGCGCACGTCGCCAACATGAGAGCAGCATCCGGAGTAAAATCCGCCGTCACTTCGATTCGTTTCCCGCGCGGACGCACCCCGACGGCGGTGCTCTCGCGATTGGCCGCCAGCAGCATCACGGGCGCCGGAAGAATGTGCGCCAGCAAATAGCCGAGCCGTTTGGCATCGCGCAGTGAAGCGTGCTCGGTTTGAAACGAAAAGTTGTAGTGCGTGCTGAAGCCTTGCAGCCGCGCCTGGCATTTATTCCGCCGGGCCCAGCGGCGGAGCTCTGCGCCTACGTAACTAATCTGCTCCCACAAAAGTCGTGTCGCGCGGTAACAACAGCCCGGCTCCAGTTCCACGATCGGCGTCGCCACTTCGATCACACCGGTGTCGAAATAAATCGCGCCGCCGGACGGGAGCTGAAAGGAGCGCCCGGTGCGCGGAAGCATCTTCCGGCGGATCAGCCGTTGCGGCGTTCCAAACATCGTTTCCGGCCGCCGCCGAACCCCGTCGATAATGAGACTAAACTCTGCCTCGAGGCCAATGACCGCGCGCGGAGGCGGAAGGTGAATGCGCCCGCCGGCCTTGGATCGATCTTCTTTTACGATTCGCTGCATTCCCGTGGCACCAAGGTGAGATAACCCAGATCGACCTGGAGATGATCGTCACCGTCCTTGTAAGGCCGGACAAAAACTTCGGCGCCGAGCGACGCGGCGATACCCGCGTGACGCGCGATCGATTTCTCGTCGTTGAGGTGAGTGTCGCCGACGCGGTAAATATCAGCGGCCGTCCCCCAATTATGGAGGGAGAAGCCTCGATTGACCCCGTGCGCGGGCGAACGATAACCGCCGTTGGCACTGACAAAAACCGGCGCGTTCACTTCGCGCCGGAAATCTTCCAGGTAACGTGCCAGGGCCAGAATCGCGCAGGGCACGTAATGCGGAAACGTGTGCAGGAGCAAATCGGCTTCACGCGAATCGACCGTGATGAGTTCGGACAAGGCGAAGTGAGTGGCGACGCGCAACGAGTGCGCTTCCTCCCAGCTCGGCACTTCGAAGAAAAATCGCGGCAAATGATGGAGAGCGCCGTCTTCCGCTGTGACCGCTTCGCCGGGCCGCAGGGCCGCTCGATATTCGACCGCGAGGGCCAACCCGTCGACCGCCTTCAGTTCTTGTGGGCCAGTCATGCGTTGACCTCCACTCCAGTCAGGCATTGGAAAACCATTGAGGATATTTTCGCGATCGTCTCGCGGCGGCCGTTCGTTTCCGGGAGAACTTCTGTCAGGACAACGAGAATGTAGGGCTCGCGCTCGGGGAGATAAACGATGCCGGCGTCGTGGCAGGCGGTGGAAATCTCGCCGGTCTTGTGCGCGACGCTGGCGTGCGCGGGCAGGGGAGCGGGAATCATGGAGTTGAATCGTTGCTGGAGAAGAATGTTGATCGCCCAGTCGCGGCTGGCTTTCGAGAGAAAGTCGCCACGGAGGGTGGCGAAAAGATCCAGCAGCCCGGCCGCGGTTGTTTCGTTATTAAAATTTTCGTCGTGCGCTTTCTTGTCATCCACGCCGCGGCGCAAATAAACCTCGGTGACGCCGGCCTCGCGAAGAACCCGCTGCGCTTCCTCGACCGTGATGTAATCGAGCAGCAGATTTGTCGCGAGATTGCTGCTGGAGACGATCATCCATTCCGCCAGATCGGAAATTTTCGCCGTGCGACCGACCAGGCGATGCAGTTGCGGGTAGCCGTCCGATTCCGCATCGATCCGGAACGGCGTGCGATCGAGCGCGCTCCGGAATCGGTTCCGGATATGCAACGTGTCGTCGCGCCGAACTCGTCCCTCGTCGATGGCTTTGCCGATCGCGAGCAGGATCGCGACCTTGATGGTGCTGGCCGCGTGGAACCGGCGGCCGGCATTGATTGAGAACCGGAAATCCGTCTGGTAATCCCGGAGAGCGACGGCATGGCCGACGGCTTTGCTTTCGCTCAGAATGCTTTCGCAAGCCTGTCGCAGTGCTTCGGTTCGGTCTTCCATGGTAGGGCGGGTGCTATTTACAACGGAGATGAAGGGTCGGAAAGTCCGGCCATGCCGCACGTGGCCACCTGGATTCGCCCGAAAGACGAGAAATGGTTTCGTCGCGCATTCGCGAAACATCCGAACGTGCGCCTCTGGAACGCCCGCACTCAGCAAGTGCCGCTGGAGAAAATGCAGGGCCTGCTTCTCAGCGGCGGGCCTGATATCGCGGAGGAATTTCTCCGCCAGCCGGTCCCCGATCCTTCCATCCTCGACAGGGACGTCGAGCCGGAGCGGGACCGCTGGGAATTTGAAGCGACGAAGGATTCACTCGAACGGCGCCTGCCAATCTTCGCGATTTGCAAAGGCATGCAGCTCTTCAACGTCGCGCTCGGCGGCACCCTGCGCCTCGATATTCCCGGGCACAACGCGCCGGAAATGAAGACTCACAATATCCAGCCGTTGCGCACCGATCGCTCGGCGACGCATCGCCTCGACTGCGTAAACAGCTCCCATCACCAGGCCGTAGATCGGCTCGGGGACGGCCTGGAAGTCGAGGCCTGGTGCAAGACCGACGACATTATCGAGCAGATGCGGCTGCGCGATTATCCGTTTGCCCTCGCGGTTCAATACCACCCCGAGCGCGGCGAAGGTTACGAAGATCTCTTCGCGGATTTTGTTTCCCGGCTCGGCAATCATTCGCTAAATCACTGACTCGTTAGTTTTCCCTGTGTCTACTCCGCAAAACACCATCGCAATCGTTTACGATTACGACCAGACGCTCAGTCCGAGCTACATGCAGGACGAGACCGTGTTTCCGGCTTTTGGGATCAATTCGGAAAGTTTCTGGCGGCGCTGCTCGGAGCTGGTGCGTGACAACGGCTACGATAACGAGCTCGCTTACATGAAAGTGCTTCTCGACACCCTCGGGATGGATCGCCCCACGAACGCCGATCTGCAGTCGTTAGGCGCGAAGCTGAATTTTTACAAAGGCATCCCCGAAATGTTTGAGGAGTTTCGGACCGGCCTTCTCAACGAGGATCACCTTTCCCACGGCATCAGCGTCGAGCATTACGTCATTTCGTCGGGCCTGAAGGTGCTCATCGACGGCAGCCGTCTTCGGCCGTATGTGCGCGCGGTTTTCGGCTGCGAGTTCGACGTCGACGAGCAGGACCGAATCACTTTCCCCAAGCGTGTGATCAGTCACACCCAGAAGACGCAATATCTTTTCCGGATCAACAAAGGCCTCCTCGATATGTCGCAGGATGTGAACGATCACATGGATGCCGAAATCCGCCCGATCCCGTTTTCGAACATGATTTACCTCGGAGATGGTCCGACCGATGTGCCCTGCTTCACGGTCATGAAAAAAAACGGCGGCGAAGCCATCGCGGTTTACAACCCCGACGACCCGAAGCGCATTGGTTTCAAAAAATGCTACCAGCTTTCGACCCATGCCGATCGAGTCAAACACATCGCGCCGGCTGATTACCGGCCCAAGACGCATTTGCGGATGTTGCTTGAAGAGATGGTCGAGGAAATCGCCAGCCGGATCGTGGCGCAGCGGAAATCGGCGGTGGAGACGGGCACCGTTCGCGCGCCCAAGCATTAGCCTCCGCGATACACGCATCGCGCTGTCGGCGTTTCGTGGATGACGATCTGACAAAGCCCGGGGCAAAGCGGCTCCAGTTTCTTCCAGAACCACGCCGCCATGTTTTCGATCGTCGGATTTTCCAGGCCGGCAATTTCGTTAAGGTAGGAATGATCGAGCTGCTGAAGGAGCGGCTTCATCGCAGCACCAATCTCGGCGTGATCGTAAAGCCAGCCCGTTTCCTGATCAGTCTCGCCTTCGACGGAAATCTCCACCTTGAAGCTATGCCCATGCATTCGCCGGCACTTGTGTCCCTCGGGCGCCTTCGGAAGGGTCTGCGCCGCCTCGAATTGAAAATCTTTTGTTAGGCGAACACGCATTGCCTGGGAAGGTGACATTTTTCTTCGCGTTGTCATCCCGAGCCGCGCAGACGGCGAGGGACCTCTCGGGCGCTCTTCCGCTCCCGCGCAGAGCTACGCGCACCTCGTCAATGGACAGCTGATATTTCGCGGTAGCGCAATTTGCAACTGCGAGGTCCCTCGGCGCGCTTCGCCAGCCTCGGGATGACGACCCTCACACCCCACGCGCCGTCGGCGTCCAGATGAACTTGTGCATCTGCAATTGAAAGCGAACCGGCAGACGGTCGCCCAAAATCCACTCGACGATTTCGCGCGGATCGATCCGGCCGAAGATCGGCGAGAACAAAACCGCGCGGCAGCGCTCCGCCAGACCGAAGCGCATGACTTGTTCGCGTGACCATTCGTAATCCTCCCGCGAACCGATTACGAACTTCACTTCATCGCGCTGGGTGAGGTGCTCGACGTTGGAGAAAACATTCCGGTCGCACTCGCCGCTTCCCGGCGTTTTCAAATCCATGATCCGATGAACGCGCGCGTCGACGACGGAGATATCGTGCGCGCCACTCGTCTCCAGCAGCACCGTGTAACCGGCGTCGGCCAGCATCGTCATGAGCGGCAGCACATTTTTCTGGAGTAACGGTTCCCCTCCGGTGATCTCCACGAGCGGACATTTGAACGCCGCCACCGCCGCGACGATTTCCGGCAGCGTCTGCTTCTTCCCTTCGTAAAAGGCGTATTCTGTGTCGCAATAAGTGCAGCGCAGATCGCAAAAGGTTAGCCGCACGAAGACGCAAGGCTCGCCCGCCCAGGTGCTCTCTCCCTGGATCGAGTGATAAATCTCGTTGATCGTCAGCGTCTTCTCGCGCTCTGTTGTCTCCATAATCAGCCGGCGTGCCCGCAGTATCCTTGGTGAAGGCGGACTGACGATACCTCGAATGCAAAATCGAATCGACCAATGTTTCGCCGCTCTCCGGGCCCGGAATGCGAAAGCATTCATCGCCTACATCTGCGCCGGCGACCCCGATCTCTCCCGGACCGTCGACCTCGCTCTCGCCCTCGAAAAAGCCGGCACGGATATCCTGGAGCTCGGCATCCCGTTCTCCGATCCGCTCGCCGACGGCCTCGTCAACCAACTGGCCGCGCAACGCGCCTTGGAAGCGGGCGCCACTGTTGCCGGAGTTCTCGATTGCATTTGCCAAATCCGAACGCGCTCCGAAATCCCTATCGTCCTGTACACCTACCTGAATCCGATCTTCCAATTCGGATTCGAACGTTTTCATCGTGAAGCGCGCAACGCCGGGGTTGACGGCCTTTTGATTCTCGATCTTCCGCCGGAGGAAGATCAGCCCACCGACGGCCCGTTACATATTCGCCTGATCGCGCCGACGACACCGCCCGAGCGCATCGAACAGATTTGCGCGCGCGGGGCTGGCTTCATCTACTACGTCTCGCGCGAGGGCGTGACCGGTGTCCAAAGTAGAGTGGCCTCTTCCATTGGCGATCAGGTCGCACTAATTCGCCGTCACACGAAGCTGCCGATCGCGGTTGGTTTCGGAATTTCAACGGCGGAACAAGCGCGCGAAGTCGCGCAAGTTGCCGACGCAATCGTAGTCGGCAGCGCCATCGTCCAAAGAATTAACGAGAGCGCGGCGACGCCGGACCTGCCGGCGCGGATCGGCGAGTTTGTGGTGCCCCTTGTGGCCGCGACGAAGGGAAGGTGAGTCTCACATCCCGCATTCGTCCCTGACTTCGCGGCGATTCGAGCGCGTGCTGAGCAAACGTGCGAGGTAAGCGTCCGTGGGTGCTGCCTTGGAAATACGCGCCAGGTTTTGCGGTGAATCCAGCCGGGAGAAAACGGCGTAGATAATCTTGCTCCGCGGCACGCTCTTTTCGCCGTAGCCGCCCGGCATGTTGCTCGACCAGAACTTGACCTGATCGATCCCGTCTTTCTTTTCCATTCCGAGGTAAATCACGGAATGGCCGTGCTCCGCCTTTCCGACTTCCGGCGACCAAAAAATCTTCATGAAATCCCCTGGCTGGGCGTTGGCGAAATCGTCGAAGTTTTGCCCGAGATCCAATTCGTGGAAGAGCCGGGCCGTTCCCGGACCATTTGCGTTCCAGCGACCCCAGATTCCTTCGCCATCGCGCTGGTCGCGAATGAGGAGGCTTTGGAGCGTGGCGACGTCGAGCTGGAGAGCGTCCCGCGCTCGGAGCGCCTCGATGGTCTTGATGAAGACCAGGTAGGTCGCGCCGGAGCAGTAACTCGGCGAAGCAAAATTCGGCGCGACCGTGAAGATGCCCGATTCGAAATGAGCCGCCCTTTGCAGACGCAGGGTCGCCGCGCGGGAGGCTGAATACTGTCCTCCCGTCGGCATGGCGTTGACCTGCTCAAGAATGATCCGGTTATAAGGACCGGGCGCCCGCTGCGCGAAACAGGGCGCGGCAACAAGGAGCAGCCCCACAGTGGCGATCATTCTCGTGAGCATGCCTTTGAAGACCACGCCGTCACAAATAAACTCAATTGGCTCCGCGGCAACCCGCAGAAAGCACCAAGCACCAAGCACCAAGGACCAGAGAAATACGAAGATCCAAACACCAAAGCGATCTGAGATGATGGGTTGGAGCTTGGAATTTGGAGCTTCTCTGGAGCTTGGATGTTGGTGCCGCCTGGCGATTCCCCGTGCCCACGGGTTTGGCTTTGCCGGAAGATTGTGGTAACCAACTCCGCATGCTGCGTTTCAGCAAGATGAACGGCGCCGGGAACGATTTCGTCCTGATCGATAATCGGCTGGGCGATTTGAAACTGGCCCCCGATCAGATCGCGAAAATCTGCGACCGCCACCGCGGCGTGGGCGCGGATGGCGTGCTGCTGCTGGAGCGCGCTACCAACGGCGCCGATTTTCGGATGCGCTACTACAACGCCGATGGCGGTGAAGCCGAGATGTGCGGGAACGGCGCGCGCTGTTTTGCGCGCTACGCGAGCCACGTCGCCGGTCCGAAGGAAGACCTGTCGTTCGAAACGCCGGCCGGCGTGATCGGTGCGAGGCTGCAAGGCGAGCTGGTCCGTCTCGAGATGAGCGAGCCGAAAGACTTGCGGCTCGGCATTACGATTCCGTTGCCTGACCGGCAGGTCGCGGCGCATTTCGTGGACAGCGGCGTGCCCCATGTCGTTGTTCCGGTGGATGACCTGGAGAAAGTGGACGTTCGCGGCCTCGGTTCCGCGATTCGCCGGCATGATCTTTTCGCCCAAAAAGGCGCGAACGCGAATTTCCTGAAGGAGTGTGGCGAGCGCCAGATTGCGATTCGCACCTACGAGCGAGGGGTCGAAGACGAAACGCTCGCCTGTGGCACCGGCGTGGTAGCCAGCGCGCTGATTTTTGCAGCGCTGAAAAATGTAAGCGGACCAATCGGCGTCCTGGTTCGCGGTGGGAACGAACTTCAGGTCGGCTTCGAAAAGGCCGGCGATCAATTTCGCGACGTGACGCTGACCGGCCCGGCTGATTTTGTGTTTGAAGGGACCATCGACGTTTAGATTGTGATATCGAGCGGCGGAGCGCTCGATCCACCCATGTTTCGAGGAACTTTTACTGCGATCGTGACTCCGTTTCGGGACGGCGAGATCGACGTGCCGGCGCTCGAAGCGTTAATCGAGGGACAGATCGCCGATGCCGTCAGCGGAATCATCGCGGTCGGCACGACCGGAGAATCACCGACGCTTTCCGCGGGCGAGCGCGAGCAGGTCATCCGGATTGCGGTTGAGATCGGAAAGGGCCGCTGCCAGGTGCTGGCGGGGACGGGATCGAATTCCACGGCCGCGACGATCGCGGCCACACGCGCGGCGGAGAAAATGGGCGTCGATGGCATGCTGATCGTCGCGCCCTATTACAACAAGCCGAGCCAGGAAGGACTCTTCCGCCATTTCCAGGCCATCGCCCAGGCAACGGTCGCGCCGATCATGCTCTACAATATTCCCGGGCGTTGCGCGGTGGATATTGGCCCGGAGACCGTCGAGCGCCTCGCGATGGATTGCGCGAATATCGTCTCGATCAAGGAAGCTGGCGGAAGCGTCGATCGCGTCAGTGAATTGCGGGCGCGGTTGCCGGAAGCGTTTACCATTTTGAGTGGCGACGATTCGCTGACGCTGCCTTTTCTCTCGGTTGGCGCCGTCGGCGTGGTGAGCGTCGCCTCGAATCTGTTCCCGGCGGAAGTCGTCAATCTGGTTCAGGCATTTCGTGCGGGCGACACGAAAAGCGCGCGGGACCAGCACCTGAAAATGTTGCCGGTCTTCAAAGACCTGTTCATCGAGCCGAATCCGGTGCCGGTGAAGACGGCGCTCTCCTGGCGCGGAGTGATGTCCGCGGAATGCCGGCTGCCGTTGTGCGAGATGACAGCGGCGAACCAGGCGCGCTTGCGAAAAACGCTCGACGCTTTTTCTGGAACGGAGTGAAAGTGCCGGTCCGGGTTTTGTTGCTGGGCGCGAAAGGCCGAATGGGCCGGGCGATCACCGCGGCTGCGGGAAAGGCGGGCGTTGAG
The DNA here is from genome assembly GCA_030775765.1 of Verrucomicrobiota bacterium. Lineage (GTDB taxonomy): Bacteria > Verrucomicrobiota > Verrucomicrobiia > Chthoniobacterales > UBA10450 > AV80. Next base: position 2,547 of record JALYIN010000357.1, on the reverse strand, counting down.
ATAACCACAGGCCTCGATCTCGGTGATGACGTGACGAAACACATCGCCGCGTGCGATGCCGTCATTGATTTCAGTAATCCCGACGCGGTCGAGTCGCTATGCGGGGCGTGTCGTGAAGCCAAAAAGCCGGCGGTGATCGGCACCACGGGTCACTCCGATAAGGCGCGCGCCTCGATCGAAGAGATGGCGAAATCGGTCCCAGTCGTTTTCTCGCCCAATTTTAGCGTGGGAGTGAACACGCTTTTTTGGCTGACGCGGAAGGCAGCGCAGATGCTGGGCGACGATTTCGATCTCGAAATCACCGAGGTTCATCATCGTTTGAAGAAGGACGCGCCGAGCGGCACGGCGAAGAAATTGGCCGAGATCCTGTGCGAGGTGCGCAAGCTCGATTACGCGAAGGACGTCCGGCATGGCCGTGAAGGCCTGGTCGGCGAGCGGCCGACGAAGGAAATAGGCGTCCACTCGATTCGGGGCGGCGATGTTGTGGGCGATCACACGGTGACGTTCGCTGGAGTAGGGGAGCGACTCGAACTCGCACACAAGGCCTCGAGCCGGGAAACTTTTGCGCTCGGTGCGTTGCGCGCCTCTCGCTGGGTGGTGGGCAAGTCGCCTGGACTTTACAGCATGGAAGATGTGCTTGGGCTGTAGTTCTCTCCGGGAACAACGATGAGAGCGGGTGTCGCCCTTGGATCCAATCTGGGGGAACGCGTCGCGAACCTGCGAAATGCGCGCCAGGACATTGTTGCGCTCAGCGGCGTTTTGCCTCCGGTCCGCTCCTCGGCCATTTACGAGACCGATCCGGTCGGCTGCGAGAAAGGCGCGGGGAAATTCCTCAACGCCGTCATCGAATTTGGATATTCCGGCGAACCCGACGTGTTGATGCGCGCCCTCGCTGCGATCGAAAAAATGCTCGGCCGGCCCGCCGCCCATGCGCGAAATGTTTCCCGTATCGTCGATCTCGATTTCCTCTATTTCGGCGAGTTGATAATCGAGACTGGCGAGTTGCAACTGCCCCATCCGCGCATCATCGAACGCGAGTTCGTCCTCCGGCCGCTGGCCGATATCCGGCCCGATCTCATCCTCCCGAAACAGCAGGAATCCGTCAGCACTCTGTTGCTTCGACTGAGTCCGACGGGCGGAGTGGTGCGCCTCGATTTGGAGTGGTAGGGTCGAAACCCATGGAGGATTTTCGCGAGAAAAAGCGGCGGGGAGAACGCATCGCGGCGCTGACCGCCTACGATTACCCAACCGCGCGTATCCTCGATGAAAGTGGGATCGACATAATCCTGGTTGGCGATTCGTTAGGCATGGTGGTTCTCGGTTACGAGGACACCACCCAGGTCACGCTGGCGGAAATGGTCCATCACACCCGGGCCGCCGCGCGTGGAGTGAAGCGCGCCCTTTTGGTCGGCGATTTGCCGATCCATACCTACGATCATCCGGCCCAGGCCGTTTCGTCGGCGCGTGCCCTGGTCGAGGCCGGTGCACAGGTGGTCAAGTTGGAGGGCGGCGCGAGCCATGTTTCGCAAATCGAAGCGATCATCGCCGCCGGCATTCCCGTGATGGGCCACATCGGTATGCTCCCGCAAAGTGTGCGCGAAGAAGGCGGCTACAAGGTCAAGGGCCGCACCGAGGCCGAAGCCGCCGCGCTGCTCCGGGACGCGGCCGCCGTGGAAAGAGCGGGCGCATTCGCCGTCGTGCTGGAAATCGTCACCGCGGAGACTTCTCGCCAGATCACAAGTGCGCTCGAGATTCCGACGATCGGTATTGGTTCGGGCGCGCATTGCGATGGGCAAATACTGGTCACGCACGATCTCATAGGATTGTTTCCGTGGTTCACCCCAAAATTTGTTTCTCCCGAAGCCCGCGTCGCGGATGAGATTCGCCGGGCGACGCAGGCATTCATCGCGCGGACGAAAGCGGGCGGCGCCTAGGTGGGATCGCGCGCTCGGTCGCGCGATGTTGGTTGCCCGGCTTCGCCGGCACTTTTCGCCATCGAGCGACGGAGCGCTCGATCCACCTATTTGACATTGAACGGGCGATGCCGGTTGCTTTCTAACACAGGGAATGAGGACATCCGAGTTCACAGACTTCGACGCTGCGCTGCTCCAGGGGAATAAGCAGCGGAACTGGCTCTTCGTCGGTCTTATGATTTCGCTCGCGTTGCACGGAGCGCTCTGCGGCTATTTTTATCGGACGACTTTTCTTTCGGCGCCGCTGGTAAACGAGGATCGCGTTCAGGTGCCGACCTTCAAGGTCAGGACGGTCGAGATGCAGCCGCTCGAGAAGCCGGCCGTCGACCAGACGAACCCCGCGGCGAAACCGGAGCCGGACACAACGAACGTGCAGTTGCCCGACGAGAAGAAATCGTTCGATCAACTTCTCAATGATGTCCACGCGAGCACGGCTTTGCCGGACGACACCCGCGATGTTTTGCCTGAGACGCCGAAGGTCGAACAGAACCCGGATTCCGTGATGACGGAGATCGAGCAGAGCAGCGCGCAATCTCTTTCGCAAAGTCCGAACGCGACGCGCGAGCAAAACCTG
>JALYIN010000356.1 GCA_030775765.1 Verrucomicrobiota bacterium | reverse complement strand
CCGGTTGCGCGGCGCTGGCAGCGCCACTCCTGCCTGGAGGCCGGCCGTGGCCCAACAGCCCGCGGTGTTAGGGAACATTTCCACGCGAATGCGCGTCGGAAGCGGCGACAACGCGATGATAGGTGGTTTCATTATTACCGGAAGCGAGCCGAAGAAGGTGATCATCCGCGGCATGGGTCCCTCTTTAGGCACCGTCGGCGTGCAAGGAACCTTGAGCGATCCATTTCTGGAACTGCATCAAGGGAACGCTACCATCGCGACTAACGACAACTGGCAGGAGGCGCCGAACACCAATGAAATTCCGAATGGCTTTGCGCCGGGCGATCCGCGCGAATCTGTCATCGTCACAACACTTACGCCGGGAACCTACACCGCGATTGTCCGGGGCGCACATGGTGAGACCGGTATTGGAATCGTCGAGGCTTACGATCTGACGCAAAGTGCAAACTCGAAGCTGGCGAACATTAGCACGCGGGGCTTTGTCGAAACTGGTGATAACGCGATGATAGGCGGACTGATTATAAGCGGCGGTAGCGGCCGCGTTCTGCTGCGGGCCATGGGTCCATCTCTGCAAAATGCCGGTGTTACAAATTCGCTCCAGGATCCGACCTTGCAGTTGATCAATGGAAATGGCGCCACGGTCAGCTTCAACGACAACTGGCAGCAGGCGCCGAACACAAACGAGATCCCGAATGGGTTTGCGCCCGGCGATTCGCGTGAATCGGTGATCGTGACCTTGCTCACGCCCGGCAATTATACCGCGATCGTGCGCGGTCAGAACAACACCATCGGTATCGCGCTCGTCGAAGGGTATAACTTGCAGTGAGATGACTGAAGGCGATTCGTTGCGCGAAGCAAGACCGTAACGGATGCACGTGGCGGCGCCCACAGGGCGACGGCTGCAGTTGAAATTCGCGCGGGAGCGCTTAATCACAACTCGTGAACCCGCTGCTTTACGCTCTCCTCGGATTGCTCGCGGGCGCGGGAATTGTCGGGATTATCTTCGCAGTGGCGCGGCGCGGGCGAAAAGACGACGCGGAGTTGATCAAGCGCCTTGAGTTGCTGGAGCGGGCACAGGAGCGCGGGGAGCGGTTGATTCGCGAGGAAATGGCGCGGGGCCGGGAAGAGAACGCAAACGCGGCCAAGACCCAGCGCGGCGAGTTAACGGTGTCCCTCGAGAGCGTGCGGGGCATCGTCGATCTGCGCCTCAAACAGTTGCAGGAAGACAACACGGGGCAGCTCGAAAAGATGCGCGCGACGGTGGACGAAAAATTGCAGGGCACGCTGGAGAAGCGCCTCGGCGAATCGTTCAAGCTGGTGAGCGAACGCCTCGAGCAAGTTCATCAGGGACTCGGCGCGATGCGGCAACTGGCAAGCGATGTTGGGGGCCTGCAGCGGGTCCTTGCCAACGTGAAAACGCGCGGCGGCTGGGGAGAGGTGCAGCTCGGGAATCTCCTCGAGCAAGTCCTGACTGCCGATCAGTACTCGCGGAACGTGCAGACCCGCGACGAGAGCGGCGAGCGCGTCGATTTCGCCATCAAACTGCCGGGCGATGAAAACGGCGCGCCGGTCTGGCTGCCGATCGATTCGAAATTTCCCACCGAGGATTACCAGCGACTGCTGGCGGCGCAGGACAAGGGCGACGTGGACCTCATCGAGAGCGCGATGAAAGGCTTGGAGACGCAATTGCGGAAGAGCGCGAAAGATATTTGCGGCAAATACATCAACCCGCCGCGCACGACGGATTTCGCGCTGATGTTCCTGCCGACCGAAGGGCTCTTCGCCGAGGCGATCCGTCGGGTCGGGTTGGTCGAACAAGTGCAGCGCGATTGCCGGGTGATCTTCGCCGGGCCGACGACCCTGGCGGCGTTGCTCAACAGTTTGCAGATGGGATTCCGCACCCTGGCGATTCAGAAACGATCGAGCGAAGTCTGGAATTTACTGGCCGGGGTGAAGACGGAGTTCGGAAAATTCGGCGAGGCGTTATCGAGCGTGAAGGACAAGCTCGAGCAGGCCGCGCGGAAGATGGAGGACGTCGATGTCCGCTCGCGCGCGATCAGCAAGAAGCTGCGCGACGTCGAAGGGCTGCCCGATAATCCGCAGCCGTTGTTGCCGGAATTGTTATCACGCGACGACGACCTGTAGCGCCTTCTTCTCTAGCCGCTCCACTGTGCGAAGCGTGGGAGAAGGCGTGGCTCGTTATCAATACCGATCTCCCGCCGCTCACAGGGCGGCGGTTACAGATGAAGGAAGGGGGTCCTTACAGCACTTCGTCCCACTTCGACTTGTCCTTGAGTATCACTTCGCGCAGCAGGCGGATGGGGAGCATGCCGTGGTTGAGCAACTCGTCGTGGAATTTTTTGAGCGAGAAGGCGTCGCTTTCCTGCGCCTTGTAATCGTCTCGCAGTTTCAAGATCTGGAGCTTGCCTAGCGTGTAATTGACGTAGCCGATATCAAAAGTTCCTCGCATCGCCTCGGCGCGCGCGGGTTTTTCTTCGTAATAGCAGTTTTCCTGGAAGAATTTCGTCGCATCATCGACCGACATTCCCTGGGTGTGCATCTTGATCGAGACGCAAAGCCGGCAGATGCGGACCATCGCGGCCTGGGCCTGGACCATGCGGTATTTCGCGGTGCGCTGAACTTCGTCCTCGGACGGTTTCGCATCGGGCGCGGCCCCGCCGAAGCCTTCATCGACGACCATCTTCTCGCAGTAATGCGCCCACCCTTCGACGAACGAGGTGGCGCCGAAAACTTTCTCGGCTTTCGTCGCCTTCGATGCGTTCAAGTGCAGGAATTGCACATAATGCCCGGGATAAACTTCGTGAATCGAGACGAGGTCGCTCATGAAATAGTTGAAGGAGGTGAGCCATTGTTCCTTCTGAAGTTCTGTCCAATCGTTCTCCGGCGGCGTGACATAGAAATAGGATTCGTTCGCACGCTTCTCGAACGGGCCCGGAGTATCCATCGACGCGAAACTGGTGGCGCGTCGATCCTGCGGCGTCTCCTTCACCTGCGCTTGCGCGAGGGCGGGGATCGTTACCAGCTTGTGGTCGGCGACAAATTTCTTCACCGCGTCCAGCCGCTTGGTCACTTCCGGAATTAAATTGGCGGCGGTGGGATGATCGCTTTGAATCTGCTTGAAGATCACGTCGGCCGGGCGCGTCTCGTCGATTTTCTTGGCAGCCTCAGCGAAAATGTCCTGTTCCTTTTTCAATTCAGCCAGGCCCAGCTCGAGCAGTTTGGCTGGCGGCATATCGATCAGCTCGGTCTCAGCCAGGAAGCGGTGATATTTCTCCTCGCCAATCGCAAACTCCGGCGTGGCCTTCGGCAATTTTTCTTTCTCGAGCCACGCGGCGTATTCCGTCAGGGCCATCGCGGCGCGGCGATTCGATTGCAAGAATGTCCCGCGGAGCGCTTCGTCCTTTAGGTCGGCGAGGGCTTCGACGAGGTCCTTCTTCAAGAACTCGGAAGCACCGCGCGCGGTCTGGATCGCCAATTCGACGTAGGGTTTTGGGAGCACTTCGGCCAGGTTCGTCTTCGCCGCGATCATGATGTTGGGCGCCTGGTTCTCGACCACGATGATGCTGCGAACACGGTCCTCGATCGGGGCGTATTTGCGTTTCGCGTACACGCCCACGTCGAGGGCGCGGGCGTAGGTCATCGGGTTGTGATCGTAGATCGCGAGGTCGTGAATGAAGAAGAGCTCCTTCTTGATCGAGGCTTGGAGGAGGCGGAGATCGATGGCGGCGCGCGGCCCGAGCCTGGCGATATCGAATTTGCCCAGGCGATCGTCGAAGCGGCGAAGGCGAGCGATCTCGGCATCGATGGCGAGACGGGTATCCTCGTTGATCCGGCCATCGTATTCATGG
>JALYIN010000355.1 GCA_030775765.1 Verrucomicrobiota bacterium | reverse complement strand
GAGTTCGACTGCGGCGGAGGACAGCCACCCCTACACTTACGAGAACCTGACGTCCTTGCCAGGATCCATCTCGAAATCGAGCGAAAGAGAATCGGCGGTGTTTGGCTTGATTACTTCCTCCATGAACTTCACGTGGATCGGGTCCTCCCGAAAGATTTCGTATCGGTCCATCGACTCGAAATCGATCGCGATGAAAAAAGGCCAGGGTAGCTCTGGATTGATCCGTTTCCCGCACTTGATGCTGAGCACTTCCGGGATCTTCAAGAGCTGCATCCGGGTATTCATCATCATCTCCTCGATGCGCGCCGGAGTGACCTCGGGGTTGAGTTTGAACAAGACGATGTGATGAACCATGGGGGCTTAGGTTTAGGCGGAGAACGGTTCCGGCGCAAGTGTGATTTGGATCCGGGCCGCCGCGTTCCGGGACGGGGGAATGACTAGAGATTTCCCGCTATTTTTTCCAGTCGAGGGCGCCCTTCTTGAGCGCGTAAACGTAACCGACCATCAGAATCGAGATGAAGCTGAGCATGCTCCAGAGCACCAGTTTGCTCTCCACAATCATCTCCCGGTAAACCACCGCCCACGGATACATGAACACGATCTCCAAGTCGAAGAGGATGAAGAGCATCGCGACCAGGTAGAACTTTACGCTGAAGCGCGGCTGGGCTTCGCCTTGCGGCACCATCCCGCACTCGTAGGCAGTGTCCTTCACGCGGGTGCGCCGACCAGTCTTGCCGAGCAACACGCTCACCAGCAGTGCGGAAACGGCAAACCCGATCGCTACTCCGATGTGGAGCAGAAGCGGAAGATAATCGCGAAGCATACTGATCCGTTCGGGACCAGGCGTGGCGGACCGTTACTTGGCGGCGGCGGCAGCGGCGCGCGCGATGGCGGCGTTGCGAGCGCTGGCAGCGGCGGCAGCAGCAGCGGGGATGTGCCCGTTCTGTGGTGCGATCGCCTGGGCGAGCGCGGACGGCAGCCCTTTGTATTTCTTGCCGGTCTTCCGAACGGCGCCCCGAGCTACCAGGTTCTGAAGCTTTTCGTAAGCACGGAGGCGCAACATTTCTTCGCCGCCGCTGGCCGCATTCCGGGCCCGGAGATTTTCGTGCACGATATCAAAGAGTTGCTTGAACTCGAAAGAGGCTCTGCGGGAGAGTACCGCCACGAGTTCTTCGGTCACAAGATCGGGAACTCGGCGGGAGAATGCGTTTTTCTTGAGAATAGCCATAGGGCCGCAATCATATCACATCTGGCTGACTTCGCAGCAGTTTTCTCCGGCCCCGGTTTAGGCGTTAATTATCAACGGCTTAAGCCTGTTTTCCGCCCTTGTTCTTGCTCTTTATCTTACTCGTTCCGGCGGGGATAGGTGTCGCTGAATTGATCAGAAGCAGGTCCAAACGCTATCGTGGGGAACTCTGGGGTGTCGAAGCTGGGATCGGCGATGGTCGAACAGGTAACGTTAGTACATTTGCGGCTGGCGGCACTTGCGTTTGCTGGCGGTAAATCGCTGACGCCGCGCCCGCGGTTGTGACCGCTCCGATCACTGTTTGATAGAGCGGCACCGGCCCGACTGACTCCGCCACGTAACCATCGCCGCGATAACTTTGCGACATCACGATCGGGCTCAAGTGTTTCGTGATCACATCCGCGGGCGGCAACTTGCCCAGGTCCACCGTGTCTGAAACGGCGGGCAAGAAAGCCGCGCCCATCGCGAGCAGTGGCCGCAGAGCGGTGTCGAACCGCGCGTAAACCAATGCCGGATCGACGTAAACGAACACGTGTTGCGCGGTCGGCACAGCGCTCTCCGCGTTCTGAAAATTCCTCGTGCCCGCCAGCTCGGAAGCGCCGGTCGCGCTCCGTTTCATAGCCGCCTCGACTGATCCGCTGTCCGGCCCTACGACGAGCGTCCTATCGGACAACCCAATTGTGGGCGAAAACGAAAACCACTGTCCAGCCGGGCCGCTGGAGTAATAATGAACGCCTTCCTTTTCCGCGTGCGTCCAATGCACGTCCTCCGTCTTCGCCGTCGTGATCTTCGTGACAATTAGGTTCGCTTTCCCAGCGTCTTTTACCGGCATCGCGGCTGCGAGCGAGGGCCATTGCGAATTGATCGCCCAGCTTCCGACCAATCCCACTTCAGTCCCAAAAGCGCTTTTCCAGTCCTCGAGTGTGACTCCATTCGCCGAAAGTGTGCCAGTGATCTTTTGCAAGCCGCTTAACCAGCCGAGCCCCGGGGTTTGCCAGCCGGGTTCCATTTCCTTGCGCAAATCCAGCACGCTCGCCGCATAGAGAAACGTGTCCTTGTTCGCGATGGGAAGTGACGCACGCGTCAGGGTCCCGAGATCCGGCACTTTGGGCATTCCGACAAAAAGCGTGTCGCGAATGCGGCCGCCATCGAACGCCGTTGCCGCGCAAAAACTACGCACCTGGCGCAGCACAGCCAGTCGATCCGGTGCCGCCTCCGTCTTGTCCGCGGGCGGCATGAACTCCTCGATGAACCGGTCCACGCGACAATAGGCGAGCGCCGAGTAACTCGCCGGCATGTGCTTCGACGCCGCGAGGAATACCTCGTCCGCCGAGAACGCCGTATTCGGGTCCTTCATCCGGCCATCCGCGCGATCGATCAGGACTTTGAGGCTCTCGATATCGTTTGCGATAAGGAACCAGGGCCCGGCGTGAACCGAGGAGAGATTCAGCAAGCCGACCTGGTCGACTTGGATTTGCCTGCCCTGGTACTCCACGGTTTCATGTTTCACATTCGAGACGGTGCCGAGCAGTTTGTGTTTCCAATCATCGATGGTTTTCGCTGCCTTCTCCGGGTCCACGGTCGTCCTGCATCCGCCTGCCCATTTCCAGGCACTCGCTTCGATCGAAAGCACCGCGAAAAACGCGTCCCTCATGTCCAACGCTGAGATCTCCTCCACCGTTTGGCCGATCCGGCCTTCAGTGGGAACTTTCGACCGCGGCTTGGCGAGGAACTCCTGCACCGCCGGTTCCTTCCATAGCTGGTAGAGATCGGTCCGATGCCACTCGCTGCGGGAGCGATTGAAGTCCGGCACATGGACCAGCGCGAGCGTCTCCGTGGGCAAAAGCGAAGCCACCGCAAGGCTCGAGGTATGGTGCGTCCGGTAAAATCCCCACCAAATCGTCCCCGCCGCGACGGCCGATGCCAGGATCAGCAATTGAAATTTTCTCATTGAGCCAGCCATTGTAGCACCGCCTGCGGCGGAAATCCCAAATCCCAAGGACGCGCGACTTCAGATTTTGGAGTTTGGTTGTTTGGCTTTATCTGGAGCTTGGAATTTGGAACTTCCGTTCGCGGTCAGGCGAACGGTCACGCTCTCGGATGGAACTTCCGATGGACCGCCTTTAGGCGCTGCTGATCCACGTGCGTGTAAACCTGCGTCGTGGAAATATCGGCGTGCCCGAGCATTTCCTGGATGATCCGGAGGTCGGCGCCGTTGCTGAGAAGATGAGTCGCGAAGCTATGCCGTAACAGGTGCGGATAAATATTCGCTTCCAACCCCGACTGCTTTGCGCGCTTCTTCACGATTTGCCAGATCCGCGTGGTCGTCAGTTTCGTTCCGCGGCTCGACAAGAAAATCTCGCTGCTCGTCCGCTGCCTCACCTGCTTCGGCCGCTCGGTCGAGAGATACGCCGCCACCGCCTCGCACGCTTTTCGGCCCACCGGCACCAGGCGCATCTTGTTTCCCTTCCCGGTCACTCGCAGGATCCGTTCGTCGAAGTTCAGGTTTTCCAGCCGCGCGTTCGCCAGCTCCGAGATCCGCAGCCCGCTCGCGTAAAGCAACTCCACCATCGCGCGGTCGCGTAAGCCGAGCGGCAGCGTTGTGTCGATGCCGTCAATCAGGCGCTCCACCTGGAGCTCGTTCAGCGTCTCCGGGAGATAACGCTCGATCCGCGGCAACGTCAGCGTCTCCGTCGGATCGCGCGTGATCGTGTCTTTGCTGGCGAGGAACCGGAAGAAAATCTTCAATGCCACCACGATCAGTTTGATCGACGCCGCGGCGAGCCCGCTCCGTTTTCGCGCCGCGAGATAGTCGCTGATCATCGGCTGGGTCACTTCCCCAACTGCCGTGATCTTCTTCGCCGACGAACACCACTCCGTGAACTCCGTCAACGATCGCCGGGTCGAAAGCTGGTAATTGTCCGAGAGGCCGCGTTCCGTCGCCAGAAACCGGATAAACGAATCGATCTCCTGTTCCACGAAACCAGTGACGAGTGACGCGTCACCAGTGACAAGCGAAATCTGTTCCTGTGGCCAGGGCCCCGTGGTCCGCTTGTGTCTAGCCTGATACGCTCGGCCCGCAGGGAAGTGGCTCTATCGTTGAATTTCCACGACTCGTCACACGTACTTTCCCATGATTGACAAAGCGCACGGGCATTCCGAACGTTATTCACATCATGAGTCTTGATCTCAATTCGTTGCTCAAAGATTGGCCACATGAAACCGGCGCCATCAAGGTGCGCAAAATCATCGGCCTCGACGGGCGGGAAAAACTCCAGCTCCGGATCGACCTCGGCGTTCTCCAAATGGAAGTCGACGGCCGCCCTGATGGCCAGCGGCCGCACAACTGCGAGTCGCTCCTGGTCTACCATCAGCGCCGGGCCGAGCGCGCCGAGGCGCGCGGCGACAGCTATGAGCTTTCCGCCGAGCAATGCAACGACCTTCAGCAAGAAGGCATCCAGTATTATCACCGCTACCTCAGCCTGTTTCAGATCAACGATTTCCCCGGCGTCATTCGCGACACCCAGCGGAACCTCGACCTCTTTGCCTTTGTCGCCGAGCACGCGGACCGCGAGGAAATGGTTTGGAGTTTCCAGCAGTTTCGCCCCTACGTCCTGATGATGAACACACGCGCGAAAGCGTCGATCCTTCTCGGCGACGGCAAATTCGCCGAGGCCATGCGCGAGATCGAACGCGGCCGCGACGCCATCCAGGAATTCTTCCAGCAATCGAACTTCCCCGAGCTAGCCACGAAAAGCTCCGAGCTCGCGTTCCTCGAGGAATGGCTGGAAGAAGTCAGCTCCAAGCGCCCGCTCTCGAAACTCGAGATCATGCAGCGCGAAATGGAAGTCGCCATCGCGAGCGAGCTCTACGAGCGCGCCGCCGAATTGCGCGACGCCATCAAGCTGCTTCAGACGCAGGCAAGCTAGCTGTAGCCACGGCCGTGTGGGCCGTCTCTTCTTCGCTGCCTTGTCGCTGGCGTTACCGTCCCGACGGCGCGCAGGCCATGGCTACAGCTAGCATTCTGGAAGACGGAATCGAGATTGCAGCCGACCCCGCTGCCAATACAGACTCGTCATATGACATTTGTCGGACGTCACCTCTTACGGGCGATGATACTCGCGCCAGCAATCGCTTCCGCCGACTTCCGCGAATTCAAAGCTGTCTCCCTCGATGTAGAACTTGACGCGAAGCTCGCGCGGGCGGCGGACGCCGTGCTCAAGGACTTCCCGAAACTCACCGCCGACGATCTCGCCCTCAGCGTCATCGATCTTACGAAACCGGACACTCCCATCCGCGCCGATTACCACGGCGACGCTTCCTTTTATCCCGCGTCGCTGGTGAAACTGTTCTTCATGGTCGAGACCTATCACCAAGGCCAGCTCACTCCGGAGATCGAGCGCGCCTTGCGCGAGATGATCTGGGTCTCCGACAACGACGCCGCAGCCTTCCTCCTCGATATCCTTACCGGGACGTGCAGCGGCTCCGAGTTGGAAGGCAAGGCCCTCGAGGACTTCATTGATCGCCGCCGGAAACTGAACCGCTACTTCGCCTCCCTCGGCTACGACATCAGCGCCATGATAAAGCCCTGGAGCTTCGGCCCATTCGGGCGCGATATGCAGATCATGGGCGAAAACAAAGTGAATCGGAACCGCGCCAGCGCGAACTCGTTTGCGTCGCTTCTTCTCTGGATCGTCCGTCGCCGCGCCATCTCCCCGGAGGCGTCTGCCGCCATGATGACATTGCTCGAACGCCCGCTCCTCCCTCCGCGTCCTGCCGAGAACCAGGTCAAAGAATTCTTCGGCGAATCACTCCCGCCCGTCACGAAACTCTGGTCGAAAGAAGGTGACACCAGCGAAGTCCGCCACGACGCCGCCTACATCGAGCTCCCGAGTGGCCGCAAATTCATCATTGTCATCCTCACCCGCGGCGCCGCCGATGATAAGACGATGCTCCCCGGCATCGGTAAGCATCTGGTTGCTGTGCTGGACTCGAAGTAATCTGGTGGCGGATCTCTGACCGCTCCCTGGCGCTACTCGAAAACTGCTTCGAGCTGCTGATCGATTACCTCGCCGGTGAATCGATCGATCGCGATGTGCAACCAGTAACGCTTTTCACCTTCTACAACGAAATTGGCGAGAGGATTGGCGACATTCGGTCCAGAGGCTGCGTTGGGAGGATAACGACCTGATTGGGCAATTATGTCGATCAACAAACCCCAAGTTCTGGTCTGTCCCACTTCGGCAAGCGAGCGCGCAATCGATTCCCGGTTTTCCTCGTTGCCGGTGAAGGGAGTGGTGGTCGGGGCGCTCGCAAGGCGGGCCACGTCTTGGCGACCCATCGCGGGCAACTCTGCAGTCGCACCTACGATACTGCTCGCCGCGGATGTTGCTTGAGCGTTAGTTATTCCAGAGCCGGAGGCTTCGGTCGGAAAGGCGCCTTTGATGATCGCGGCCAGAACGGAACTGTTCCGGGTGTTCAAATTGACAATACCGGAACGCGGGGTCGCAGTATTGTATGCGAAAAGATCGAGAAGCGGGGCGTCCGCATTGTTCGATTTGAAATCGAGAGTCGTGGTCGTTGTCTTGTAGGCATATCCAAATTCTCCAACGTTGCGGAAGGGTCGATTCAGAATGACTGCCCCGGGCGGCGGTGAGGGAGCCGGCGAAGGTGTAGGGATGGCCAGTGATTCCATTCCAGATGCACGAGATGGTGCAGGACCACCGGCGTATTCAATGACAGTTGTCGTATTGTCCGTGTCATAC
>JALYIN010000354.1 GCA_030775765.1 Verrucomicrobiota bacterium | reverse complement strand
GGGATGGACTCCGCTTTCGTTGAAGCGCCGGATGAACTTCACCAGGTCGGTTGCATGCTGGAACGCGTCGCCGGATTTGTCGTAAGCGCATTCGCGTGGCGGATCGCCACCGAGCGCGAGAATGTTTCCGATGCACGACTTCGCATAACGTTGCAGGATCGATTCAATCTCCGCCTCGCTGTGACAAACGCAGGTCAGGTGCGGAATCGGATCGAGCTTGGTGGTGTTCTGGATGCGCTCAACCAGATCATGCGTCAGGTCGCGGGTCGAGCCGCCCGCGCCGTAGGTCACGCTGACGAAATGCGGCATGTATTCTTCCAGCTCGCGAATCGTCTGGTAAAGACCCTCCGCTGCCGCCGGAGTTTTCGGCGGAAAGAACTCGAAGGAAAAAGTTGGCGACCCAGCCTGGATGATGTCGCTGATGTGCATGGGTTAGAGCACGAGTTTCCCCGTCTGCGTTTCGATCAAGTTGGTGGCGATCACGGAGGTCGCGATGATGTTAGCGCGAATCGACCGACCTTCCAACTTTAGCGCTGGAGGGAAATCGAAACGGTCAGCTCGCCGATATCAGGCCGCGCGAACTCTCGCCCGTCGCTGCCTTCGCGCCACCGGCCTAACGAGTGTAGCCGGGGTATTTCCATTTGCGCCGTTGGCTCCGGGTTCCCCGCCGTGAGGCTTGGCGCCATTGGTGGCTGACGACGCGGGTGCTGGGTCGGTTGTTTTGCCTGCTTTGACGACGAGCCGGTCGATCATGTCGGGCATCAGCCTTTCAGCGAAGCCGACGATAAAAGCCCAAACGATCCACTTCGCCAAGTCGGGGGAGCTAAAAAGGAGGTCGGGCCACCGGGCGCTTAGGTCGGTCTTCGGAAACAGTATCCCGTTCAGTAGCTGCGCGCCGAATATGAACGAGAGGAGAATCGCGAAAATGAATCCCGTAAGCGGCGCCAGCCTGATCGACTCCGAGTAACGCAGGGCGACCACACTTCGGCCGATTTCGTTCGTTTCCGGCACGGCCGCGATGCGCAAGAGAGCGCTGATAAACGAACCCACCGCCCCGGCGATGGCTGCGAGGCTAAGCAGGGTGGCCAGAACCAAAACGTGGAAAATGGTTGGGAAACTTTCCAGCTGTGTGGTAACCCGCGCGATCAGGAACAACAAAACAATCGCGGCGGGCGCAACCAGCAGTTTGTAGAGTGTCCGGCGCAATTTCTTGATCAGGTACGTGCGCGTTTCCTCGATGTGATATTCGAGCAACGTTAGTTTGCGGATTTCGTTGACCAACTGAATGAAATCCGCCTGGAGCCAGCGCAATTTCGTGGCCGCGTCTGCCGGTCGCTGACAACCCGCCAGCGCCTTGTATGAGGGCGAACCGGTATATGCCGCATACGCCTCGGGAGTCACCCGCATCCGGAACTCGTCCCGGATGGAGGGCAGCGCGACCTCCAACGCCTCCGCCGTCACCAGCTTGCCGAGAATCAGATTAAGATTATGAACATGATCGCCCATCTCATCGCGTTGAAACCGCAGATCGCCCTGCTCGCATTTTTCTTCGATCATGACGCGAATATTTTCGAAATCGCGAACCACCGGATCGACATAATTCCCTCTTGGGTCCTTTTCCTTCGAGGCCGGCGGGACCATGGTGTGAAACCACCCGAGTAGACGCAGAAACTTTTCGTGGGGAAGGCCGTCGAGAGCGTCCTTCGCGATTTTCGCCAGCCGCGCCCCGTGGTTGCGTCTGAAAAATTTCAATAACTGGTCAGGGATAGGCCAGCTATTCTTATCGTGGCGTTCCAGCCGGCGACGAGGGGATCCGTTCATACTGAGTACTACGGCCGACGCCGGAGCGAAGTTCCCGGCTATTCATCGCGATGCAGATCAAAATCATCCTGCCCCGGCGGCGGATGCGACCCCCGACGGATCGGTGAAATAAACTTCCCGTGCCGACTATTTGCGAGGGCAGCTTAGAACGCCAGCATTTTCCCTGCGTCCGCCAGCGCGGATTTGAGGCGCTGGAGGTCGACTGGTTTGGTAAGCACTGAGATCGCGCCGTACTCGGCGGCAAGATCGTAATCGGGCACCCAGCCGGAAACCAAAATGACGCGGGCCGCGGGATCTCTTGCGAGAATATTGCGGCAGGCGGTAGCGCCGTTCAGCTTCGCCATCCAGTAATCCATCAGGACGACGTCCGGTTTGTGTCTCTCGTAGGCTTGGATGGCCTCAAGGCCGGAGCCAACCACTTCAACTACTTCGTGTTGGCAATCGGCAACCATGGCCGCGAGCGTCGTTCCAACACTCCTTTGGTCATCGGCAATCAACACGCGCATGCCTTTCTTGGAGAACCTTTCGTGCCATGCACGATTCTGTTTCGCGCAGGTGAAAACGCCCCCAACTAGAGTAATCGCACCGCGGTAATCGCGATCCGCCCGCCGAAGCAGACGTCTACGTCCGCGTCAGGTGCGCGATGACGTAATTGATATTCGCCGGCGAAGTAAAGATCGCTCTCTTCTTCATGACGATAGTTGAGCGGCAGGGGGTTAGGATCGAGGGAACACCAGACGACTTCCGGTTTGTCGGCATCAGCCGGAAGGTTGGGCAGGTTCACGTTGTAAAAGAGCCCGGGCTCGATCGGTTTCGACAGGATGTTGGCGAGGATCGGAGTGACCCATTCTGCCGCGCGCGCCCAATCGAATTCGACGTTCGATTTCCGGTAATGCGACACCGCGATGCCGGGCCAGCCATGCAGCACCGCTTCGCGCACTGCGGCCACCGTGCCGGAGTAGTGAACATCAGCCCCGAGGTTTGCGCCGTGATTGATTCCGCTCAGGATCCATTTCGCGTCCGGAACCACCTTCAGTAAACCCAGCCGCACGCAATCGGCCGGCGTTCCATGAATCGCGTAGCGACCCTCGCCGCGCGGTTCGATCCGCACGCCCTCCTGCCAGGTCACGCGATGACTCACGCCCGACTGCGGTCCGGCCGGTGCCACCACGACGGATTCGCCAAGGATTTGCGCCGCCGTGCGCAACGCCTCGAGACCTCCAGCGTCGATACCGTCATCGTTGGTGAGGAGAAATTTCACAGCAATGACAAATGACCCACCACGGCCGGTTCGTCTATTGCGAACATGTGATGAGTGCCGAGCAAGTGCGAATCGCGGGCAGCGAATCCGGTATGGCAGGATTTGTCGTATCTTCGTCATTCTGCCATTTGAGGTTTCCCGCTAAAGTGTCCTCCATGACAGCGCTCCGGGTTGGATTCATCGGCTACGAACAGGCGAACGCGCTCGATCTGGCCGGGCCGGCGGAAGCGTTCGCGTCCGCCC
>JALYIN010000353.1 GCA_030775765.1 Verrucomicrobiota bacterium | reverse complement strand
TCGCAAACGGTTTGGTGCAGCCATTGTGCTGTGCCAGATCCGCGGCCACGGTTTCCGTGGCGGAGCGAAATAACCGGCGCAATTCCGGTTCGACATAAACTTTCCATTCGGCGCAAATCTCCGTCTCTGACGTCGCGGCCGGCGCGCTGAAGATGCGTTGCTGGGCCGCCTCGACGCCCTCGACGTTGCAACTCTCGGGAATTTGCCGCAGCAATTCAGCCAAGAAAGGATCGAGCTCGGAAATCTCCAGGCAGTCCTCGTGGCGGCGAAATTCCATCGGCGTCAGTTGCTTCGCTCAAGCGTGGCCAGAAGCAGGTAGCCATGCAGCTGCTGGACATAGAGCTCAGCCCGCTCCCGCATGCCGCTCCAGAGAATGGAACGGCCGAGCTGATGGACTTCGAGCATGTGCTTCTCGGCTTTTTCTTTCGTTAGGCCGAAAACTTTTTGAAACACCATGGTGACGTAGCTCATCAGGTTCACCGGATCGTTGTGAACGATGACCTGCCACGGAAGATCGAGCTCCTCCGCGGCGCGCGTTTCCTGCTCGACGACCGGATTTTCGACTGATGATCCGAAGGAACTCTGCATCGGCCAAATCGGTTACGGCTCAGTCAGACGCCTGGCGCCACCGTCGCCAACCCTCGCGTGGCTGCCTTCTCATGAAAATAAGGCTATCACAGAGTAAGTGCGGTTCAACGGTGGATCGAGCGCTCCCCCGCTCGATTCTTATTTATGTGAGCCGCCGCTATTTTGCATCGAGCCGCGGAGCGCTCGATCCACCTTTGCCACCACACTTTCCTGCAAGCGCTTCATTTCCGCGCGGCCGGCGGTGGTCTTGTCATCGTAGCCACGCAGGTGAAGGAGGCCGTGCGCAATATACAGGTGCAGCTCGTGCTCGAGCGATGTCCGGAAGGCGCGCGCCTGACGCCGCGCAGTCTCCGCGCTCACGAAAATCTCGCCATGCAGGAACGTGATGACATCGGTGGGACCGGGTTCCTGGAGAAAACGCTGATGCAGCTCGGCCATGCGCCAGTCGGAGATCACAATCACACTCACCTCGGCGAGATGACCGAGGGCATCTGGTTTGCGTCCCGGAAAGTTCAGGCACTCGGATAGCGCGCGTCGCGCGAAATCCCGCAGCGCAGGCAACTTCACTGGAATTACCCGCTGCCGATTGGACACGGTCACTGTGGCCGGCATGATTTCAATTTCTACCGCATAGGACGCGAAGAACGCAGCGGTTCAAAACGAAATCTGCGACCTCCGCGTTCCCCGGTAACAATCACGTCAAGGGCCGCGATTCCGCCTGGAAATTCCGGGTGATCAGCCGCGCCCCTTTGTTGAACGTGAAGTAGGCCCACGCCCATTGGATCAGGACGGCAATGCGATTGCGGAAGCCAACCAGGAAAATGACGTGGATGAAAAGCCACGCCAGCCAGGCGAGCAGACCGCTGATGTGGACGAACCGGAGATCGGCGACCGCCCGGTTTCGTCCGATGGTGGCCATGCTGCCTTTGTCCCAATAATGAAAGCGCTGCGGTTTTCGCTCATCCATCATCGCGCAAATGTTTCGCGCGGCGTGCCGGCCCTGTTGCATCGCCACCGGCGAAACGCCTGGCAATGGCTTGCCCCCTTGATGACTGTAACTCGCCAGGTCGCCGATCACCTGCACTTCGGGATGGCCGGGAATAGTGAGGTCGTCGTTCACAATCACGCGGCCAGCCTTGTCGACGGGAGCGCCCGTGGTTTTCCCGACGAACGACGCCGCGTTCCCCGCCGCCCAGACTTTCAGACGGCAACGAATGAATTCGTCCCCGACCTGGACCCCCTCTTCCGTCAGGTCCTTCGCATGAACGCCGGTGTGAACTTCGACACCGAGTTCGTGCAGCTGCTCCATCGCCTTTACGGAAAGATCTTCGGGAAACGACGAGAGCACTCGCTGATCGCCCTCCACCAAAACCACGCGAGCGCTGGAGGGATCGATGTGCTTGAAATCCTTATCCAGGGTATAGCGCGCGATCTCGGCGATCGCCCCCGCCATTTCCACACCGGTCGGGCCACCGCCGATGATCACGAATGTCATGGCCGCCTTCTTCGCCGCTTCGTCCGTGATCTTTTCCGCGTACTCGAACGCGAGCAGCAAACGCCGCCGGATTTCAATCGCGTCTTCGAGGCTCTTCAATCCCGGCGCCAGTTTCTCCCATTCGTCGTGCCCGAAATAAGAGTGCCGCGCGCCGGTGGCCAGGATCAGATAATCGTAACCGATCTCGCGGTCGCCGATGTTCACCGTGCGCGCCTCGACGTTAACCGACTTCACCTCGGCCAGGATCACCTCCGTGTTCTTGCATCGGCCGAGGATCCCCCGGATGGGCGCGGCGATATCCGCGGGCGAAAGCGCCGCCGTCGCGATCTGGTAAAGCAATGGCTGAAAAAGATGATGGTTCGTGCGATCGATCACGGTCAGACGCACCGGCTCGTCGACGAGCTTCTTCGCCGCCTCCAGTCCGCCAAAGCCGGCGCCGACAATCACGACGCTTGGTTTACGAATGGGCGCGTTTTCCATCGTCGCAAATCTCCGCGGCTGAGAAGGGGAAGCCAGCAATTTGTGCAGCAAAACCGGTTGTCAGCCGCCCTGGCTGCGCTATCTTCCGCGCCTTATGCCAAAGCCGATTGCGCGCAGCAAAACCCGGAAAGCCGTCTCGAAACGGTTCAAGATCACCGGGACGGGAAAAGTGAGGCGCCAACATGCCTCGCGGCGTCACCTGCTCTCGTCGAAGAGCGCCAAGCGCAAACGTCACATGGCGAAGTCCGCGGAAGTCCACAAGACCGACACGGCGCGCATCAAGATGAACATGCCCTTCGGGTAGGCGGCGAAAAGCCGATTGCGCCCGCGCGATCTTTCGCGAACAGTCTCTTTCCGTCAGGGGCTATGGACTGAGGACTTACGAACCCCGCCAGAGCAGGAATGCAGCAACGGTAGTCTGATCCTCCTTGCCGTAGTTCTCTGGCGGACTTTTTTTTCTGTGAAGCTCCTCAAGGTCAAGACCGGGCGATTCACCGCCGTCGTCGCGAAATGCGGCCAGCCCGAGGTCTACACTTTGTGGGAGAAACCGAAAACGGACCGGCGTCTCCAATCGCTCCTGAAAAACACCAAGGTCATGACCGTGCGCCCGACCGAGAGCGGAACGGACTTCGGCGAAGTGGGCTTCCACCAGAAGCCCGGCGCGCGGTTCCTGGCGTTTCCGAAATCGCTCAAGCGCTTCGAGGGCGAGCGAATCGTGGGCATCGATTGGGCGCTCGTGCAATCTTAGAGCGTGAGCATCATCGACGCAGAGCGGCTGAAGGAAATCGCACTGAGCCGCGAAGAGATGGCTCGCTACTCACGCCACCTCATCCTGCCGGAAGTGAATGTCGATGGCCAGCGCCGTCTTAAGGCGGCGCGGGTCTTGTGCATCGGCGCGGGCGGGCTCGGGTCGCCGGCGGCGTTGTATCTCACGGCGGCTGGAATCGGCACGCTCGGACTCGTCGATGCCGATCGCGTCGACGCCTCGAACCTGCAACGGCAGATTCTTTACGGAACCGACGACGTGGGAAAACCGAAGCTGGAAAAGGCGCGAGCGCGTTTGCTGGAGATTAATCCAAACATCGAAATCGTCCGGCACGACGCGCGCCTGACCAGCGCGAATGCGACCGAGATCATGGCTCTCTACGACCTAGTGATTGACGGCTCAGATAATTTTCCCACGCGTTATCTTTCCAATGACGTGTGCGTTTTCGCGCGCAAACCGAATATCTACGGGTCCGTTTTCCGCTTCGAAGGACAGGCGAGTGTCTTCGCGCCGCATCTGGGCGGGCCCTGTTACCGCTGCCTGTTTCCGGAACCGCCACCGCCGGGAGCGGCGCCGAGTTGCGCGGAAGCGGGCGTGCTTGGGGTTTTGCCGGGAATCATCGGACTCATCCAGGCGACAGAGGCGCTGAAGCTGATTCTCGGTGCCGGCGAAACCCTGGCCGGCCGCCTTCTCCACTTCGACGCGTTGAAAATGAAGTTCCGCGAGTTCAATCTGCGCCGCGATCCGGCTTGCCCGGTTTGCGGTGAGGCCCCGACAATTTTCGAGCCGATCGACTACGAGCAGTTTTGCGCCGGCCCAGCGGAAGACGAGTGGTTCGCGGCGCCGGCCGGCGTGCCGACGATTTCCGTGCGCGAAATGAAGACGAAAATGAATATGAAGGAACCTCTGACGCTCATCGACGTGCGCGAGCCTTACGAATACGAAATTGCGCACATTGACGGCTCGCGTCTGATTCCACTGGGCGAACTCGAGACCCACGTGAGCGAGCTGCCGCGAACGGGCACGCTCGTTTTGCAATGTCACAGCGGCGGCCGCAGCGAGCAGGCCGTTCGGATCCTTCAGGAAGCCGGGTTCGAAAACGCGTTGAATCTCGCCGGTGGAATCGATGCGTGGTCGGTCGAAGTCGATCCGGCGGTGCCCAGGTATTAGGTGGCGCGGGATTGGAGCCGGCACGCCTCGTGCCCGACAGGTGAAACCGCGATTCATCCCAACGGCCTGAGGGCAGGCCGGGTCCAGTTTCCTTACCGCGCTTCCTTGATAGTTTGAGCTAACGCCTCCTGGCTCGGCACGTCGCTCCATCGGTGAACCAGACGCCCCCGCCCATCGAAAACGAAGACGGCAAACTCCGGCGAGGTGGGATTGATTCCAAGTTGCGAGACGGCTTTGCCGTCGAAATCGGCGACGACGAAGATGTCGTCCCTGGCATTTCGATTAATGTTCCGCGCCGCGTACGTCTTTTGCACTTCCTTCGCTTCCCCATCCAGCCGGTTGCGGATCACGGCGGAAACCATCCCGCGCAGCGGAAAGATGATGTTTTGCTGGAAGTTCACCAGCGTGATGAGCCGAATCTTCGGGTCTCCGAAAGTCAGCTGCGAAACCCGGTCGCCCACTCTTTGCGCCTTCGCTTCGTCCCTGCGATTGACGACTGAAATAAGGGTGACGCGCCCCTCGGCCGTGGAAAATTGATGGCGATCGACATCGGTAAAAGTGAGCGGATACGTGCTACCGACGCGCAACTCAGCCGCCTGCGCGGTCGTCGCCGCCAACCCCGCCATAAGGAAAAAATATTGCGGCCGGCGAAGGATCGCGCGTAAGAAAAAGCGGCTGAGCGCTCTGGTATGGTGATAATGCATGCGAATGGTTAGACGACGATGGTGACCAAATATTTCCTGAACCAGTTCGCGACTGCGCTGGCTCTCGGCCTTGCGCTTGGTTGCGGAAGCTGCGATCGCATGATCACACCGCGCAGCGCGCAAATTATCAAGGACGCCGAAAACAAGACGGCCGACGGCAATTTTGCTCGTGCGATCGCCCTTTATGAAAGCGCGCTCGACGATTCCCCGCGCACGGCCGACGTGCATTACCGGCTGGCCCTGCTCTACGACGATAAGTTGCACGACCCGCTCCACGCGCTGCATCACTTCAAGCGCTACCTCACCCTGGCGCCCGCAGGTCCGCATGCGAACGAAGTCAAGAGCTTCATGAAGAAGGACGAGCTGGAGCTGGGGACGACGCTCTCCGGCGATTCGGTGGTAAGCCGGGCTGAGGCGGCGCGCCTGAAAAACGAAAATCTCGCCTTGCGCAAGGACCTGGAAGACCTGCGGGCGCATCGTCCGAGCGATAAAGCGGTCGCGGACACGAAGCCGACAGACAAGAAATCCGGAACTGCGCCCCGCACCTACGTTGTCCGACAAGGCGACACCCTGGCCTCCATTTCGCGAAAATTCTACAAGTCCTCTGGGCGCTGGAAGAAAATTCGCGATGCCAACAAGAGCGCGATCAACGATCCCGCGAAATTGAAACCGGGAACGGCACTGACGATTCCATGAGCCACATCGTTCTCGCGCGTCAAACAGGGACGCGGCTACAGTCCGGAAACCGATTAACGGTGTAACGATCAACCTCTCCGCAATGACCACGATCACTCGCATAGCGCCCGAAGTCGGCTGGCTGCCCGTCAGTTTTGTGAACGTGTATTACCTCGGGCGGCCAGGCGGAGACTGGGTGCTGGTGGATGCTGGACTTCCCGGGCGCGCCCATCAAATCATCGAAGCGGCGGAAGCGCGCTTTGGCGTCGGGATTCCGCCGGAAGCGATCGTGCTGACGCATGGACACTTCGACCACGCGGGCTCCGCGTTGCCCCTCGCGGAATATTGGGACGTACCGGTTTACGCGCACCGGCTCGAAATGCCGTACCTCACCGGCAAATCCGATTATCCCCCACCCGATCCGACAGTAGGCGGCGCGATGGCATTTCTTTCGCGCTTTGTGCCCTCCGGCGCCCGCAATCTCGGCCGGAGCATCCGCGACCTGCACCCGAACGAAGTGCCGGGGGCGCCGGGTTGGGAATGGCTCGCTACGCCGGGCCATTCACCCGGGCACATCTCGCTCTTTCGCCCTTCCGATCGCGTCCTGCTGGCCGGCGACGCCTTCGCCACCATGAACATGGATTCCTGGAGCGGCCTCGTGACGGGACGGAAAACCCTGGCCCGCGCCGGCGCGCCCTTCAATATCGACTGGGACGCGACGCGATTGTCGGTGAAAGAATTGGCGAAGTTACGGCCGAACGTCGTCGGGTGCGGCCATGGAATACCACGCTGCGATGGCGAGTTGTCGGCGCGGCTGGAACGTTTCGCCGAACAGTTTCGGGCGCCGCGTCACGGCCGTTACGTCCGCCAGCCCGCTACCACGGACGAGTCCGGCATCATCTCGCTGCCTCCTGCGCCGTTCGATCCTGTTCCATTCGCGACGGCAGGAGCGTTGATCGTGGCCGGGATCGCACTCGGCGCCGGTTATCTCGAAGAGCAACGACGCAGGTAAGCGCTACGGCCCGCCGGGCGGTCCAAAAGCAGGCGGAGCAACGCCCAGATGAGTATTGGCCCCGGACATGGGCGATAGCTGGGTGCCATCAAGGATGAACATTCCATTGGTCGAATTATTTCCACCGTTAAAACCCGAGTAGTTCGCCTTGTTCGGGTCGAGCACATAAACTTCCGCGGGTTTCCCACCGCCGACGGCAACAACAACGTTCGGATTAATCGTCACGGAATTGCCGGCGATGATTTTCATGCTGTTGCCGCTGAGCAACACGTTACTAATGAAGTTCACCGAACCGTTGGAACCGACCGCGTAAAGCTTGAGAATCGTGTCGGCGTTGATTCGTCCGCCACCAATCGTTAAATTGCCGTTCGCGCCGAGAGCTCCCACCTTCACGATGTCGGCCGAAATATTCGGAGTCGTCATGGTAATGGTGCCGGCCGCACCCGTGTGGCGGATGTCGATTGAGCCGCGGTCGGCGCGAATGGTGTCCGCCGGCGGCTTGCCGGCGGAGCCCGGATCGCCCGTGATTTGAAGGCGGCTGCTCGCACCGGTAGCGAGGATGGTGATTTTCCCTCCGGGCCCGGGCGCGGCGGCATCGAGAAGGGAAAGAAGCTGCCCCGTGCTGCTGACGTTGATCGCCGTCCCGCTTGCAGCGTCGCTCTTCAAATTGATATTGCCGCCGGAACGGCTTCTTCGCCGCGGCGCAGGCGGCGAAGCGGAAGCCTCGGCGGAAGAAACGGTGATGGCGGAATTAACCGAGATCGCCCCGCCAGTGGAATTCAGATTCACCGTTCCACCGTCGCCGCTCGGCTCCGATGCGTTTGGCTGAAGCCCCGTCGTCGCCTGGATGGGAGAACTCACCGTGATAACGCCGGTCGCGTTGACGTTGAAAATTCCCCCGCTTCCGGCGGGGATCGGGTTCGTGGTGCTGTTGCCGCCGTTGAAGGTGACCGGTCCCTGAATGTTATCCGCCGCGGAAGGACCGAACGTGAGCGAGGGCACATTGATCGTGAGCTGCCCGCCGTTGAACGGACCGAAGCCCGGCGGCGTATCAAGATCGGGGCCGTTAAAGTTGATGCCGCCGGTCGAAGTAAGCGCGTTCGTCGTGATCGTGTGAAGCGGGTTGACGGTGAACTCATTCGGGAACGTGAAGCGCGTAATGCCGCTGGCGCCGACATCGATGCCGGGGGCATTCACATCGGTCACTGATAATTGGCC
>JALYIN010000352.1 GCA_030775765.1 Verrucomicrobiota bacterium | reverse complement strand
TCCTTGTCCGTGCCGTGGGCGACGGCCATGATGTTGACGTTACGAAATTCGGGGCCGGCTTCGCGCCAATAACAGTGTGTGAGGATGTGATGACGTCCTACCTCACCGCCCGCCTCGATCTCGCGGCCGGGCGGCACGGCCCAATGGAACAGCGCGTTGAAACGCGTGACGCGCACGCCAGTCGCGGACGGCTTGACGTGTTCGAGGAAAGTGGAAAATCGTCCGATCACTTTCCGCGCGTTCAACGCTTCCGCGATTCGGCAAAATTCATCGAGCTCTAGGCCCGCTTCCGCGGCGCGCGCGCCCCACGGCGACGGCGCGATCTCGCGCGGCTCGAACTCGCGTTTCAGGGCGACGAGGACTTTCCATTCGAGATCGCTTAGCTCGGCGACGTGCACCGGCGCCATCGTCGCCGGTGCATCGGCTTTGCTTCCGGGCTCGACCGTTTTCCGCCGCACGTGGCCGACGCCCAGGGTGAAAATTCCTTTCGCGGGCATCAGGCGAAAATGTTCCGCGCCCAATTTCTTTGCGAGCAGTTCACCGTGATGCTGGAGCGAAAAGCCGCGCGGCACTTTCAGCGTCGTCCAGAGTTTGTATTCCGAACCCGGAGTGACGGAATCGGTCGAGCGCAAAACGACATGGCCCGAGAACGGGTCGCATTGCGACATGTAATCGAAGGCCGCGTCGATTCTTTCTGGCACGACTTTCCAGGCGACGAGGGCGCCGTCCGCGAGGTTCGTGGCGAGCAGCGTTTGGCGCACGCGGCGGATTGTTCCGGCTTCCAGCATCGCGGCAATCCGCGCCATCACAGTCTCGACTGGCACATCGGAACGGCGCGCAATTTCCTCGAACGGTTCGCGGACGAAGCCATCGATCTTGTCCTCGGAGATGGCGAGGATCTTCGCGTTGATCGGATCGTTGTGTTCTACCGGTGTCATGGAGGCTTACCAATGCGGCGATCCCCTATTCGCGGGAGCGCGACTACAGTGCTTCAGGCTACGCAGGAAAGAATCGCACAGAAATGGCAGGCCGTACCCGCGAGGACAAAGAGATGCCAGACGAAATGACTGTACTGGACGCGTTTGTTTTGGAAAAAAATCACGCCGACGGTGTAGGCAATGCCGCCGGCAAAAAGCCAGATCACCGCGTTCCTCGGCACCGCCTGGACGAACGGCCGGACGGCGAAGAGGATGATCCAGCCCATGCCAAGATAGAGAACCAGCGATAATTTCTTCCGCTTGATCCCGGTCCGCAGTTTCATAATCACGCCCGCGATCGCGAGTAGCCAGACGAGCCCAAACATTGTCCAACCCAGGCCGCCCTGAAGTGGCCCAAGTGTGAACGGCGAATAGGTTCCCGCGATGAGAAGGAAGATTGCCGAGTGATCGATGAGCTGGAGCGCGCACTTAAGCCGGGTCTGCGGCCAGGCGTGGTAAAGCGTCGAGCAAAGATAAAGCAGACACATCGTCGCCCCGAAAATGATCGTGCCGATCAGGAATGCGGCGTTCCCCTGCCGTGCCGCCGCCAAGTAAAGAAACGGCGCCGCCACCACCGCTGCCGCCAGGCCCAGGCCGTGACTGACGCTATTGGCGATTTCTTCGCGCCGGCTCTGGTCCCACTCCGGCGCCGCGAACAGCTCGTCGATCGTTTTCATGCCTTGGACCGGCCTTGATAATACGAAGCGCCCCGCCGTGAAAAGCCAAAAGCACAGAGCAAAGACCAGTGCGACATTCCCGCGCGTGTATAAAGCCATCTTTTTCGACGCAGCCGGGACCTTAATCCACCTGCCGAAAACGGTCGGACAACATTACGCCTATGTCGGCGAACGCATCGGTCTGCGGCTCGACGCCGCGGCACTCGACCGCGCCTTCGCTAGTTGCTGGAAACAAATCCCAGCCCGTCCCGCCATCGATGGTCCGCGCGACGATGATGACAAAGGCTGGTGGCGCGAGTTGGTGGACCGCGTCCTCGACCAGGTATCGCCCGGTCTTGAGGAGCTGGATCGCGACGCCTTTTTCGAAGGCGCCTACAGCCATTTCGCCGAGCCCGGCGTGTGGGACCTCTATCCCGAGGTTAGCGAAGTCCTGGCCGCCTTGCATGGCCGCTTCGACCTCGCCGTGATTTCAAATTTCGACGGCCGCCTGCGGATGATCCTGGAACATCTCGGTGTCTCGAAATTCTTCTCGCATATTTTCCTTTCCAGCGAGCTGGGCGCCGATAAACCCGACCCCGAAATTTTCCGCCGCGCCCTGCGTTTAAGCGGATTGCAGCCTAACGAGACCTTACACGTCGGCGACGACCCCGAGCGGGACTGGAAGGGAGCAAGCCAGGCGCGCTTGTCGATCTTCCAGCTAGAGCGTCCGCGCAACTCTCTGCGCGACCTGTCTAACCATGCGACTTAAATCAACTGGCATACCGTACACCCTGCCGCACATTGAGTGGTGCACCAGGTTCGCGAAAGCTCGATCGATTGGGCGGCGATTCGGGAGGATTTCCCGATCCTGGACCAGCAGGTCCATGGGCATCCGCTGATCTATTTCGATAACGCGGCGACGACGCAGAAGCCGCGGGCGGTGCTCGAGGCGTTGCGGTCCTATTATGAGCACGACAACGCGAATGTGCATCGCGGACTGCATGAGCTGAGCTCGCGCGCGACGGA
>JALYIN010000351.1 GCA_030775765.1 Verrucomicrobiota bacterium | reverse complement strand
AATTTTCTGAATCGCCTCGCTCACTACAAAGAACAGCACGGGCTCGCCTTCGTTGTCATCGCCGCCGCCGTCGCGGGTGCCATCGTTCCCGAGCTGTTCGTAATCGTGTTCTTCCAGCGCGGCCGGTTTCGGCGGGAGAATTTGCGGAACCTGATGTTCACGATTCCAGCGTGGGGAGTGGACGGAATTCTCGTCGATCTGATGTATCGCCTGAATGCGCATTGGTTTGGTGACGTCACCACGGTTTGGGTCGTGGGCGCGAAAATCCTCGTCGACCAACTCGGCTACAATCCGTTCCTGGCGGCACCGCTGGAAGTGCTCGTTTACGAATGGAAAAACGACGGTTTCTCCTGGGCCTCGGTGCGGAGGGCCCTGACCTGGGACCATTACCGTGACAAGATCGTCCCGACGCTGCTCGCTACCTGGGCGGTCTGGGCACCACTCATGGCGATTATCTATTCGCTGCCCTTCGCGTTGCAGTTCCCGCTCTTCAGCATCGCGCTCACCTTCTGGGTGTTGCTTCTCACTTACATGACGAACCGATTCGCGGGAAAGATCCAGGCCGACGCGCCGCCTGCTTTGTCGGTTGCGAAGTTGTAACGCCGGTGGACGAAAACGCGGAAGCTGTCATCGTGTGCGCCGAACGATGAAATCGCACGAGATTTTCCAACAAATGTCGCCCGCGCTCGCCGCGCAGATTTTTACTTATCTGCACACGGAACAGAAACCGGTTTACAAGGCGGCAATCCAGGGGCTGGCAAACCAGCGCAATCTTCGCGGCGTTTTCGTCGAACGAAAGCCGCCGGCGGAACGGTATCCCTGGATGCAGACAGCGCTGAGCCGGAAGATCAGCGATTCGCTCGCGAGCCATCTTCTGCAGGCCTGGTTGCTCGCCGCGCAGAAACAGATGCTTTGCGATTTTCTCGACGCGATGGAGATCAAGCACGACGACGACGGAACGGTGCAGGACCTCCCGGCGGAAATGCCGAAAGAGAAAATCGCAACCGCGGTCACAGCGCTCCTGGCGAAATATCCGGCGGAAACCGTGGCCGTTTATCTGCACGCCTTTCGCGACATGGACAGCACTGTCCAGTGGCCGGCGCTCGATGAAGTTCTGGCGGAAGAGCCGCGCCTGAAATTTGGAGATGGGCCGCCCGCGGGGGGTTAGAGCGGCCTAGTTTTCTCTCAGCGGCGCGGGGGCGGCGCCGGCTCCAGCGAAATGCCACAGCGCCTCGTGGACACCGGCCCCGTGATTCTTGGTGGCGACGTAGCCACCGGCAGCTCCGCCTGCTGCCCTCACCTCTGGAATTGCATTGGCGGGACAGGCGGGGTTTGCGGCGAAGCGACCATCCAACATCGAGATGTCGTTATGATGATCGCCCGCGGCGAAGATCTGTTCGCGCGGGATCTCCAGCAGTCGAGATAATTCAGCCAGCGCCGCCCCCTTGTGATAATCGGCGTGGCAGAAGCGCAGGTAAACGGTGTTGCGCTGGTAATGAAATTTTGGCTGATCCGCGCGGGCCCGGTCGATGAATTTCACCACGCGCTCCAATTCCTCCTCGTTCTCGGCGACGAGGCCTTCCAGGCCGGTGCTCAGGTAGAGGAGCCGCGCCTTGGTTTTCTGGTTCACGAAATCGACGACCTCCGCCAGGACCGATTCGGCCGATTGAAAAAGCTCTGCATGCTCGCGCGCCACGCGTTCGTTCCAATCACCGAACGGCTCCCATTGGTCGCCATTCGAGGAGGGGCGAAACACATCGCGCTCGCTGGTCAGGATAAAATCGGGACGGATGGGGAACTCAAGATCGGTCAGGCCTGACTGGAGCAGATCGACGGAGCGCCCGGTGTTAATCGCCCAAAGCACGCCCTCCGCTTGAAGCTTCCCGATATACTCCATGCAGCCGCGATCGAGCATCGGGTCGCTGCCGTGCGCGACGAGGGTGCCATCGAAATCGGTGCTGAGAAGGCGAAGGTGTGCGGGCATCGGGCCGCTAACTTAGGGTTTGATCGCGTAACCGCAATCCACGACGGTGCGGAACGAATCATGAGCATGATCCGAATCAAGAATAGGAACGAGAAATGAAATCGGCTTACGAATTGGCGATGGAGCGGCTGGAGAAAAAAGCGCCCAGCCTTTCGCTCACCGACGAGCAGAAACAGCAGATCGCGGAAATCGATTCGACGTTCAAGGCGCGCATCGCCGAGCGGGAGTTGTTTCTGAAAGGTGAAATTCGCAAGGCGCAGGCGTCGGGTAATCTGGAAGAGGCGGAGACGCTCCAGAAACAATTGACCATCGATATCCGGCGGCTCCAGGAAGATGCCGAGGCGAAGAAAGAAAAGTTGCGTTCCTCGTTTGCGGCCTAAGCCGAATCGGCCATTGCCAACGCGGCGTGGGCACGCCTAAGTTAGCGCCCCTCCGAAATCATGTTCGCGCTCCAACCTGAGATGAAGGTCTTCAGCGGCTCCGCCAACCGGGAGCTGGCGCAACGGATTTGCGATTGCATCGGGACGCCCCTGGGCCAGGCGACGATCAGCTCATTTCCGGACGGGGAGACCTACGTGAAGATCGAGGAGAACATCCGCGGCCGGGATGTTTTCATTATCCAGCCGACCTCGCCACCGACCAACCAGCATCTGATGGAACTGCTCATTATGGTTGACGCGGCCCGCCGGGCCAGCGCGGATCGCATCACGGCCGTGATCCCGTTTTTCGGTTATGCGCGACAGGACCGCAAAGATCAGCCCCGCGTTCCTATTACAGCGAAGCTCGTGGCGAACCTGCTGCATGCGGCCGGAGTGAGCCGGGTGCTCACGATGGATCTCCACGCGCAACAAGTGCAGGGATTCTTCGACATCCCGGTGGACCATCTCTATTCCATGCCGGTGTTGCTCAAATACCTCCGGACGCGGTTGACCCGCAAGACGGTCGTGGTCTCACCCGACGTCGGCGGCTTGAAAATGGCGTCCGCCTATTCGCAGGCGCTGGGCGCGAACCTCGCGATCGTGGCCAAGCAGCGGAAAAGCGCGACAGAAACAAAAGCGCTTTACGTGATCGGTGATGTTGAAGGCTGCGATGTGCTCCTGGTCGACGACCTGACCGAGACCGCCGGCACTCTGTCGTCCGCGGCCGCCGTCCTGAAAGAGCATGGGGCGCTGCAAATTTACGCCGGGGTCGCCCACGCCGTCCTGGTGGATATTGCCATTCCCCGGTTGCAAAATTCCCAGATCGAGGAATTAATAACCACGAACAGCACGCCTGTGCGCACGGTGGAGGGGTTCAAGACCACCGTGCTTTGCATCTCCGAGCTTCTCGGTGAAGGCATGAAACGAATCCACAACGACGAATCGGTTTCCTCGCTGTTCAAGATCGATAACGACGGAAAGAATTGAGACATGGCTAAGCAGGTAAAACTCACGGCGGAACGGCGGACGGCCATTGGGCGTTCGGCGGTGCGAAAACTGAAGGCAAGCGGCTCGGTGCCGGCGATCATGTACGGATCGAAGGACAAACCGGAAGCGCTCCAGGTTTCCAAGCGGGATATCAATGCGCTCCTGAGTCACGCCGCGGGCGAGAATATTCTGGTGGAATTGGAAATCGCGGGCAAGAGCCGACTGGCCCTCGTCCAGGAAGTGCAGCATGCGCCGCTCGGCGGCGCGGTGTTGCATATCGATTTCCACGCGGTCTCGCAGGACGAAGTGATCGAGGCCGATATCCCGCTCGAACCGATGGGAATTGCCAACGGCGTCAAAAACATGGGCGGCTTGCTCGAGCAGAATATTCGCGCCCTTGCGATCGAATGTCTGCCGCGCGATCTGCCGGATGTCATCCGCGTCGACGTTTCCGCGCTCGATATCGGCGATTCCATTCACGTGCGCGAAATTCAGCTTCCGCCGGGTGTCACTACACGCGTTCCGGTTGAGCTGACCGCCTTCTCCGTCCTCGCTCCGACGGTGGAAGAGGAACCGGTGGCGGCAACGGCAGAAGCCGCGGCTGGCCCCGAAGTGATCCGCGAGAAGAAGGAAGAACCAGAAGCTGGCGCGGCGCCCGGTGGCGCGGCGCCGAAGGCTGGCGCGGCGCCCAAGGAAAAAGAGCAGAAGAAATAGGTGGATCGAGCGCTCCCCGCTCAATGTAGCTAGGCGGCGAACCGCCTTCTGTTTACCATTGCCTGCGGATCGGCCGATCCACCCATCGCATGTCCACAGAAAGCAGCATCCGATTGGTCGTCGGCCTCGG
>JALYIN010000350.1 GCA_030775765.1 Verrucomicrobiota bacterium | reverse complement strand
CTCGTGGTTTGTGCCATGAATATACACGTAGCGATCGTGGGTATTCGCGTTCCGGCGCTCGAGCCCATCGAGCCAGAGGATGCGCGTCATAACGAGGTCCTCTTCCCGCAGGAGCTTCTTCGTTGCCTTCACCGGCCGGCGGCTTTTGAACACCGTTCCGGCCGCCATGCCTTCGCCGATTTTCTCCGCGATCCGAAACTTTCCGGTGGGCGTTTTGAAACTGCCTTCCTTCGATCCCACGCCGAATCGCGAGGTGGAAACGGGATATTCTGCGAGCTTTTTCCGGCCGGATTTGAGAACCAACTCCTGCCTGCGGACAGAGATGCCGATCCTGGGCTCGGGGCTTTTTTTCATCGAAAACGGCGGTAAGATGCGCGGTGGTTAACGCAAAGAAAAGCTATTACGTAGCGATCGTCGGAGCCACCGGCGCCGTCGGCGAGGAATTGCTCAGGGTCTTGGAGCGCCGCGCCTTTCCGGTGGAGCGGTTGCTCCCGTTGTGCTCGGAGCGGTCGGCGGGCAGGAGCATTTCTTTCCGTGGTGAAACGATCGCGGCGCAGCAGCTTTCCCCGGCCTCGTTCAAAGGGATCGATCTCGCGTTCTTTAGCGCCGGGGGCGACATTTCCCGGGAATACGGCCCGCTCGCGCGGGACGCTGGCGCGGTCGTCATCGACAACTCTTCGGCCTTCCGCATGGAACCCGATGTGCCGCTGGTGATTCCCGAGATCAACGGCGACGACGTCCGGCAACATCACGGCCTGATCGCCAACCCGAATTGTACGACGGCCGTCGCGCTGATGGCGCTTTACCCGCTGCACCGCGCGTTTGGAGTGAAGCGGGTCTTCGCGGCGAGTTACCAGGCTGTCTCGGGGAGCGGAGCCCGCGCTATTCAAGAACTACGGTCACAAGTTCAGGCCGCAGCGGAGGACCAATCGCCGGTGGCCGACGTTTATCCGCATCCCATCGCCTTCAATGTTCTGCCGCACGTTGATTCTTTTTTGTCCAACGGCTACACGAAAGAAGAAATGAAAATGCAGAATGAAGGCCGGCGCATCATGCACCTCCCTGATTTCCGCGCCTCGGTGACCTGCGTTCGCGTTCCGGTTTACCGCGCCCATTCGGTTGCCGTGAGCGCCGAGTTCGAGCGGCCCGTTTCCGTCGAGCAAGCGCATGAAGTTCTGGCAAAAGCCCCTGGGCTCGAGCTGGTGGACGAACCGAAGAACAATCGGTACCCGATGCCGCTCTTTACCGCTGGGAAAGACAACTGCGAAGTAGGCCGGGTCCGGCGGGACTGCGCTTTCGAGAACGGACTTTCCTTCTGGGTTTCCGGCGACCAGCTGCTTAAAGGCGCCGCGCTGAACGCCGTCCAGATCGCCGAGCTGCTCTGAAGCGTTTCTCGCGTTGTGGCCGCGGCCCTGCGGCCGTCGTGTCCGGAACGGCCCACAGGGTACACACAAGAAAAACGGCCCCGGATCCGTCCGGGGCCGCTTTTCTCCTGGCAGGCGATCAAGGCGTGGGCGAGGTCACCGGCACGTTCTTATCCTTCTTCCCCTCGTCACGAGGAGGAGGGGGATTGCCGGGAGCGTTCGCTGAAGACGGAGGAGGCAACATTCTTTCCACTGGCGCTTGCTCCTTCTTTGGCTTTGGAATGTCCAAGGGCGGCGGCTTTGGTCTTTCGACCGCTACTTCCGGCTTTGTCATATCCGGCCCTGGCTGCTTTTGTTTGGTCTCCGGAGTCGGTGGTGGTGCGACGCGCGGGGCGCTCTTGGGCGCGGCATCCAACGGCGGTGGAGCGGCAAATTCGTTCTTCGGCTTTTCCGGTTTTTGCTTGGGCGGCTTGGGCGCAATGGTTGGTGCGGTTGTTTCGGTTATGCCGGTTGCTGGCGGCATCGAAGCGCTCGGGGCGACAATATCACGCTGCTTACTCTGCTTGGGCGGCTTGGGCGCGACGGTTGGCGCGGTTGTTTCAATTGTGCTGTTTGCCGGCGGCACCGAAGCGCCCGGGGCAACAATATCACGCTGCTTGTTCTGCTTGGGCGGCTTGGGCGCGACGGTTGGCGCGGTTGTTTCAGTTGTGCCGGGTGCCGGCGGCACCGAAGCGCTCGGGGCGACAATGTCACGCTGCTTGTTCTTGCCTTTATCGCGCGTGGGCGCCGGACTCGTCGCGGCCGGGACGGAGGCCGAAGGCGTAGTAAGCGGCGCAACTTTTTCGTTCTGCTTGTTCTTGTTCTTCTCCGGTATCGCCGCCGGATTTACCGATGCAGAAGTACTCGGCTCTGGCGAAACCCTGTCGTCGCGTTTGTTCTTGTCCTTGGTTGGCGCAGCCGACGGGCTCGCATTCGCGGAAACGGCCGGGCTTGCCGTTGTTGTTCCTGTGGTCAGGGGCGTAACGGTCGCAGTTGTCGTTCCTGGGGCAGCGGTGGCGGCTGGGCTGGTTTCAGCCTTTTCGGAGGCCTGCACCGTCGGCGGAGGCACGGACTTCGAATCTTCCTTCTTCATTTTTTCCCTTAACTCCGCCTGCGCTTTCGGATCGCTGACCGGTTCCCAACCATGCTCTACGGGCGCCTGTGCGAGCTTTTCCTTCACCACCTTCGGCGAGATGGGCTTTGGAGGCCTTTGGAACTGCTGCGGCGCAGCAATCATGAGCTTGTCGCCTTGCACTTTCATGAGCGAATTCGAGCGCGCCGCGGCGAGCGGATCGCCGTTTGTTTCGCGCTCTATTGTCAGCTTTTGAATCGGCCGGGTCGAGTAACGGCTGAGCGTATTGTAATCCGGCCCGTAATTGTAAACCTGCGAGTTGTTGTAGGTAATGTTCGTGACGTTCACCGTCTGGCTGACGTAGGTCACGTTCTGGTCGGCCGCGAAAATTCGCTCCCGCAGAACGGGCTCACCGATGTAGCGAACATCGATGAAATTGTAGTAGGCCGGTCCGATATCGAAGTCGATGTCCACCCGCGCCGTGATCGGGCTAAAATCAACGTAGATGTCGCCGCCGCGTCGCGGAGGCAACGGCGCCCAGCCGACGTAATCTCCGCCAGTGCGCCAGGAAACCCAGGCCGGGCCCCATTCACGTCCCGGCGCCCAGATCCATCCGCGCCCCTTCAACCGGACCCAGCGGCCGTAGTGATACGTCGCCCAGCCGAAGTCCTCGTAGGAGACCCAAGTCCACCCGACATCTGTGTAGGCCCAGTAACCATCCGAATAAGGCCGCCAGCTCCTGTTGCTGACGGCAACGTTCGGCTGCCAGCAATAGCCGTATTCGCCGGCCTCGATCCAGTTTCCGCCGTCGCCGATGTTATCGTAAAAGAAATCAATCGAAATATCGGTTCGCGCCTCGGCTTGCCGGAGAGCAGGAAACACCAGCGCCAACACCGCCACTGCCAGGAGTATTCTTTTCATAAGCTTGATGGGTTGAGAAAGTTTAGACCCACGGCAGGCGTGGCTTATTCACTCCAATGTGATTCGGAATCCCCCGGCGCTTTGCGCGCGTTTGCGCGGGCCGGACTGCCGAAAGCGCGCGTTCAGCGCGGCCGCACGACAACGAAGGATCGCGTCCGATGCCGGCAAACGGAGAGAACTTGCGTCCCGTTGGGGTCGAGCGACGCGACCACTTTCTTGAACTCCGCCACGGACGTCACCGGCTGCTGGTTCACTTCTTCGATCACGTCGCCGGCGCGCAACTCACCCGCTTCGCCGTCCACTTTCGTGACGAGCACGCCCCGAATCCGGTTCGGCAAATCGAGGCGTTTCATCACCTCAGCATTCACCTCCGCTACTTCGACTGAAGAGAGCGGGTTCGCTTCGTCGGGTTGATCCTGCTGGTCATCGGGCTGCTGCGGGGTCTGCGGCTGGCGCGGGTTGGTCCGGGACGTCAGGTAATCGGCCGGTTGCTCCTTGATCTCGGCGGTCACTTTTTGGTTGGTGCCGTTGCGGATCAGCTCCAACTCCACTCTCTTGTTCATCTCCACCTGCGACACGAGACTCCGCAGCTCCGTAATGTTCCGCACGGTGTGACCGTTGAATTTCTTGATCACGTCGTCCCGCCTTAATTTCGCCTCCGCCGCGGGCGAATTGGGGACTACGTCATCGACAATTACGCCATCGGTTTCGGCTACACCTTGCGTGGTCGGCCGCGCCTGGATGCCGAGATAGCCGCGAATGATCCGGCCGTTCTTCAGCAAACTCTCCAGCGCCACCTTTACGGAATTCGAAGGAATGGCAAATCCGATCCCCTGTGAGCCGCCAC
>JALYIN010000349.1 GCA_030775765.1 Verrucomicrobiota bacterium | reverse complement strand
AAATTACACCGCGACCTTGCAGGGAAAGAACGGCGGTCAGGGGATCGGTGTCGTCGAAATTTTCGATATTGGCGCCGAAGCGCAGTCCGACTTGGGCAACATCGCGACGCGCGGTCTGGTTGGGTCGGGAGACGAAGTCCTCATTGGCGGGTTCATTGTTCGCGACACCTCGTTCCGGAATCAGCCGCAACGGATCCTGATTCGTGGCATCGGTCCGTCCATTCCCACCAGCCAGGTACCGAATCCGTTACAGGATCCTTTCCTGGAATTGCATGATGGCCAGGGCACGATTCTCGCCTCGAATGATGATTGGCAATCGCAATCAATTCCGGGTGATGTGACGGCCATTATGCAATCGACCATTGCTCCGACAAATCCGAAGGAGTCCGCGATTCTAAAGACGCTCGCACCCGGCGCTTACACCGCCATCATGCGCGGCGCGACCGGCGGGACCGGGATTGGCCTGGTCGAGGTTTATAATCTCGGGAACCAATAAATTCTCGCGGGTCTGTGATCCGCAGAGATAGGATTGGTCTCGCTATCGCCGCCGCGAAATTTGTGTATCGTCGCGATATGGAAGCTGAGGACGTGGTGAATCTTGCGGACGGCGAAACGGCGCTGGCCAACGATGGGGAAGGCGGCGCATCCTTCGTTCTCTCCAGTCGCCCGCTCGTGCCCGCGGAATCGCAACGGCCAGGCCCCCCTCGCGAGCGCAACTACGACGACCTCGGCGAATTGCCGCGTTCTTATGGACGCCCCGTCCTCTTTGGGATTGCGCGCGATCCTCATACACTTTTCGCTTATTGGGAAATCGATTGGCCGGTCGTTTTCGGAAGCAACCCGCCCGCCGATCGCAAAGTGCACCTCCTCGTTTTTTCCGAGGATGGCAGCGAAGAAACCCGCGTTGCGGTGGAACCAATGGCGGGGAGTCACTGCGTTGCGGTCACGCAAGCGCGCAGTTCGTATCGACTCGAGCTCGGGTATAGCGAGCCGGCGGGGGTCTGGAATTCCGTGGCCAGCTCGGAATTAATCGAGACGCCGCCCGATGAAGTCTCGGAAAGCGCGTCCATCGTCGTGGCCACCGTGCCCTTTCACTTGAGCTTTCAGCGCATGGTCGATGCATTCCGTGCCTCGAAGTACGACGGCCATGCGCTGGTGGAAATTGTCGGACGCTTGCAGGAACGCGCGGATGCTTCGGCGGAGTCGGCTTTGAGCGACGACGATCGGGAACTGCTGCGCGCCATCGACTGGAGTTTGTCCGAGACGCACGCGATCCAGCGTTCGCACCTGCGGCAATCCGCAGATCCTTTTGCGACGCGCCAGCGGATCGAATCGATCCTGGGTTTCGGCGCCTCCAGCCCGGGCAACGGCTTCGGCGGCAGCAGCCGGGGCTAATCGCAGTTGGGTCCACGCTCGGACTCAGTCGCAGAAGTTCGATCGCCATGGCCGATCAGAACTACTCCGTCCCCAGTGGCCCGCCGCCGGTGGGCCTCGCGAAAGGCAATCGATCGAGGAAGTGGGTCCTGGGCTGTGTTGCAACCCTGTTCGTGATTGTCGCGGTCGTTCTCGCGGCCACCTACTTCTTTGTAAACAAAATCAGTCGCGCTGTTGAGGCTCGCGAAAAGTCCTACTTCACCGCCGCGCCCGGCACGCAGATTTTTGTCAGCGCGAGCGATACGACCCCGGCTGAGCTCAAAAACCGGTTTGTCCCCTTCGCATTTCATTATCCAAACAGCTTCAAAGTGGTCGCCGACAAGAACGCATTCATCCGGTTGGAGAGACAAGAACACGGCGAGACCGTTGCACATTTTGCCGTCGGTCCGCTCGTTCTTCGATCGTCCACCGGTGAGCTTGGAACGCTCTACCCGCCGTTAATGAAGGAGATGAGCGAACTACTGGCCACCACCTTTCCGGGCTACCGGGAACTGTCCCAGAAGCCTGCGGATTTCAAGAGTCCGCACTTCTACCGGGACGGCTGGGAGATGCGCTGGCAAGCCGCCGCCAATCAAACCGTTCCAGGCAAAGCTATCGTCTACGGGCGCGTTCTCTTCCTCCGCGAGTCGAGCACAACCCGAGCCGTTACGGTTACGATGACCGTCGCGGCGTCCGATCCAGAGGTCACAAGTGCCGCCGACGTGGGAGAGAAAGGCGATCTGGCGCTGATGCTGCAATCTTTCCGGTTATTGTCCGACAAAGTTTCTTCCGCCAGCCAGGGGACACAGGCGCGTCGCACGCGGACAGGCCGGAACTTTTAGACGCCGCCCAGATAAGCGCTCTTCACGCGCTCATTCACGCGCAACGCGCTCGATTGATCGTGCAAAATGATCCGGCCCGTCTCGAGCACGTAGCCGTAGCTGGAAACTTCGAGCGCAAGGTTCGCGTTCTGTTCGACCAGGAGAATGGTGATGCCTAACGACTTGTTGATCTCGACGATCTTCTGGAAAATGGTCTTCACCAGGATCGGCGCGATGCCGAGGGACGGCTCATCGAGCATGAGACAGCGCGGCTTGCTCATCAGCGCGCGGCCGATCGCGAGCATTTGTTGTTCGCCGCCCGAGAGGGTGCCGGCCACTTGTTTCAACCGCTCCCTCAGGCGCGGGAACATGCCGAAAATGAAATCGAAGTCCGCGCCGAATTGTTTACGGTCCTTGCGCAGGTAGCCGCCCATCAAAAGATTTTCGTGCACGGTCAGGTTCGCGAATACCATCCGGCCCTCGGGCACATGCGAAATGCCGCGGGCCACGATCCGATGAGGCCGCTCGTTGGCGATCTCTTCGCCTTCGTATTTGATGCTCCCGCTTTGCGCTTTCAACAGCCCCGAGATCGCGCGCAGCGTCGTCGATTTCCCCGCGCCATTGGCCCCGATCAGCGTGACGATATCGCCTTTCTCCACGCGTAACGACACATCATGCAATGCCGTGATCGATCCGTACGAGACCGTCAGGTCTTTTAGTTCCAGCACGGTGAATTCCCTCTCTTCATTGGACGTTTGGCGTGGGAGGTTGCGCGCCGGGCATTTCCGCCTTTGCGGTTTCTTCTCCCAGGTAGGCCTCGATCACTTCGGGATTTTTCCGAATATCGGCCGGAGTTCCCTCAGCAATTTTCTCACCGTAATCGAGCACGGCCACGCGCATGCAAATTCCCATCACCACCTTCATGTCGTGTTCCACCAACAGCACCGCGATCTGATATTTTTCCTTCACGAATTGGATCAGCTCCATCAGCGCTTCCTTCTCGCGTGGATTCATCCCGGCGGCCGGTTCGTCCAGGAGCAACAGCTTCGGCCGCGTCGCCAACGCGCGGACGATTTCGAGCCGGCGTTGATCGCCGTACGACAAACTCTTGCACTCGACGTCGCGCTGATCTTCGAGCCCAAAGATTTTCAGGATGTCGATGACCTGATCGCTGATCTCGCTCTCTTCCCGCCCAAAGGAACCGCCCCGCCAGAGCGCGTGTGCGATGCCATGTTTCAAGTGCATTGTGAACGCGGCCCGTACATTGTCGTAAACAGACAGCGACGCGAAGAGCCGGATGTTCTGGAACGTGCGTGCGATTCCGCGGGCCGCGATCGCTGATGCTTTCTTCCCCACCAGCGATTGCCCGCCAAACTGGATCGTCCCGGACGTCGGTTTGTAGATGCCGGTGATGATGTTGAAGACGGTGGTCTTACCGGCGCCATTGGGTCCGATCAGCCCAACCAGATCGCGCGGACCGATTTGCAACGACAGCTTCGACAGTGCCGTCAGGCCGCCGAATTGCATCGTGCAATCGCGCAGCTCAAGAAGCGAGTCCATCGGCACGCACTGATTTCCGTTTGAACAAAAACGCGGGTCGCCCGCTGATCCCGCCAAAAATTCCCTGGGGTCGCGTCAACATCAGGATGATGAGCAGGAGCGAGTAAATCATCATCCGGTTTTTCAAGAGATCGTCGACCAGATGCGGCAACGAAACGCCGAAGATCTGCTGGTAAAACTGCGGAATAAAGCGGAGCGCTTCCGGGAGCAAAGAGAGAACGATGGCCGCCGCGATAACTCCGAAGGTGCTGCCCATTCCGCCCACGATCACCATCACGACAACTTCGATCGAGGTGATGAAATTGAAGCGGTCCGGATGGAGATACTGCTTAAAATGCGAATACAAACCGCCCGCGATCCCGGCGAGAAACGCGGCCAGGACGAACGCGATCACCTTATACTTCGTCGTGTTCACCCCGATCGATTCGGCTGCGACTTCATCGTCCCGCACGGCGAGAAATCCCCGGCCGTAGGCGGAATTAACCAGGTTAGCCACTACATAAAT
>JALYIN010000348.1 GCA_030775765.1 Verrucomicrobiota bacterium | reverse complement strand
GAACCGGCCCGTGCACGAATGCGATCATCGAAGCCGGGGTAAACAAAGT
The DNA here is from genome assembly GCA_030775765.1 of Verrucomicrobiota bacterium. Classification (GTDB taxonomy): domain Bacteria; phylum Verrucomicrobiota; class Verrucomicrobiia; order Chthoniobacterales; family UBA10450; genus AV80. The sequence continues at coordinate 2,380 of JALYIN010000348.1, read as the reverse complement.
GGTCGTCGGCGCACTCGATCCAAACCCGAAGCACGCGGGCCGCGGAATTGCTCGGCTCAAGAAAGGCGGCGTTGATGTCCAGGTCGGCGTTTTGCCGGAGGAGTGTTCTGAGCTGAACGAGAGTTACAACAAATGGATTCAAACGGGAGTCCCGTTTGTCATCGCGAAATGCGGGATGAGTCTCGATGGGCGGCTGACCGCTCCCCCAACGGAAAGCCAATGGCTCACTTCCGCGGCGTCTCGCAAGGATGCTCGCCACCTGCGCGCTCGGGTCGATGCCATCCTTGTCGGCGCTGAAACAATTCGCGCGGATGATCCCCGTCTGACTCTGCGCGGACGGACGGATGCGAAACAGCCGTGGCGCATCGTCCTTTCCCGCTCGGGAAAACTGCCCGGCCGCGCGCGAATCTTTACGGATCGTTTCGCGGCGCGCACCCTCGTTTACCGCCAAATCCCACTCGACGCTCTTCTGCACGAACTGGGCGCCAAAGAAATCACAAGCGTGCTGATCGAAGGGGGCGGCGACATCCTGGGGCAGGCTTTGGATCGTCGTCTGATCGACAAGGTCCAGATTTACGCTGCCCCGATTTTCGCCGGCGGCCCCTCAATCGCTTTCGCGGGAAACGGCGCGGAGTTCACCTTGGCTGCGCCGCGCCTGAGTCGCGTTCGCTATGAGAAAATTGGCGCAGACCTGCGTATGACCGGTTATCCGACACTTTATCGGGATAAAGCCGAATAATCTTTGAAACCGCCCGTCTAAATTTGTGTTAAATTGGCAGTAACGTTAACGGAGGAAACATTATGAACTGGAAGAAATTTCTTTTGATCGCGCTGGCAGTCGGCGCCTTTGGGTTCGCGGCAGCGCCGCGGAGTGAAGCCCGAGTTTCGGTGGGAATCGGCATCGGGTTCCCGTTTGGATACAGCAACTACGGGTACAGCAACTACGGATACGGCAACTACGGTAGCAACTGCGGATACGGTTATCCCTATGGCTACGGCTACGGGTACTCCCGTGCTTATCCATACGACTATTACGGATATCCGCGCCAGGTCATCTACGTGGGGCCGCGCTATCATCGCCATCACTTGCGACGGGTTCGGTATCAGCGCGCCTATAATCGCCGGTACTACTAAGCTAAACCCATCGGTATTTAATTGAGCTGGCTGGGAAAATCCTGGCCGGCTCTTTTTTTGCCGATTTAAAGAAGGACGCTGTCGTCCAGCGAATTGCTATCGTCGGACGGGAACAGATCGTCGAGGTCCGTCACCAAGTCGCCGTCCTGAGCTTCGAACATTGCCACAGAATCTCCGCCGGGATCGGCATGACTTTTTTGCGGCATCTGAAGGCGAAGGGAAAACGCGGCGATAACCGCCACAGCCACGCCGGCGGCGGGCACCGCCCAGCGCAGGTGCCACCAAGGGCGAGCGGGTGTCTCCCCTTCGGCTTCGCGAATCTTCCGGAGGACGTTCCGGGCAAAGAAGGGCGAGACCTTCTGCTCAGCCGAATGACCGAGCAGGTCCCATAGTTTTTCGTCTTCTTCGCGTCTCATGACAGTGATTGAACTCTGTTCTACAGAGAAAGTTGCAGGCCCAAAGGGTGAAGGGCAAGCTTATGTTTCCGCAGCTTCGAGAAATCCTTCGAGCTGCCGGATCCGGGTCGGGTGCCGCATCTTGCGGAGCGCTTTTGCCTCGATTTGCCGGATGCGCTCGCGGGTCACGCGAAATTGCCGGCCCACTTCTTCCAGCGTCCGACTGTAGCCGTCCACCAGGCCAAAGCGCTGCTCCAGCACCTGCCGCTCGCGATCGGTCAAAGTCTCCAGCACATCTTTGATCTTCTCCTTCAGGAGCACGATCGCCGTCATGTCGCTCGGATTCTCGGCCCCCTTGTCCTCGATAAAATCGCCGAAGTTCGTCTCCTCACTTTCGCCGACGGGCGATTGCAAAGAGATCGGCTGCTGCGCCATCTTCAAAACCGCTCGCACCCGGTCCACCGGGAGCAAAATTTCCTCAGCCACCTCTTCCGGAGTCGGCTCGCGTCCGTATTCCTGGACGAGCTGCTTCTGCACTCGCATCAACTTGTTGATCGTCTCGATCATGTGCACCGGGATACGAATCGTTCGCGCCTGGTCGGCGATCGAGCGCGTGATCGCCTGACGAATCCACCAGGTGGCATAGGTCGAGAATTTATACCCGCGCCGGTATTCGAATTTCTCCACCGCCTTCATCAACCCCATGTTCCCTTCCTGGATCAGGTCGAGGAACGACAGGCCGCGGTTGCGGTACTTCTTGGCGATCGATACGACCAGCCGCAGGTTGCCGCCCGACAGGCGACGCTTGGCGTCTTCATACCGGTTGTAGATCTTGCGGACCTGAACGACGC
>JALYIN010000347.1 GCA_030775765.1 Verrucomicrobiota bacterium | reverse complement strand
GGTGATTACCCGAGTGCCGAGAGCGCGATTCGCGAAGGTGTTTCGATTTACGATCGCCTGCTCGGCGAAGCACACCCGAATGTTGCCACCGGCATGGATCGTCTCGCCCGGCTTCAATTCCTTCAGGGTGATTACACCGGCGCAAAGCAATCCGCGGAGAAGGCGATCGCCATTCAAGACACCAAGCTGCCCGCCGAACATCCTCAGCGCGCTTATCCATTAACAACTCTCGGCATGGTGTTAACGCGTTCCGGTCACGTCCCGGAAGCGGAACCGCATTTGCAGCGCGCGCTTTTCTTGCGCGAAAAGAACCTGCCGCCGAACCACTGGCTTGTGGCTGAGACGAAATTAGCCCTTGGTGAATCTCTCAGCGCGCAAAACAAGCCAGCCGAAGCCCTTCTCGTCGCCGGTTACGAGAGCTTAAAGATGTCCCTTGGTGCAGAGCATCCGCGAACGCGCGCCGCCGCTTTCGTTTTAGCGAAGTTCTACGAAGCTACCGGGCGCCCAGAGATCGCGGCGCGCTATCGCGCGTCGTAGACTGGCCGGCCGAAAGAATGAGCGTTAGCCTAAATTCGCGATGTTTCGATCGCGAGGTCACTTGTGCTCGGAGTGGCAGGGCGCGTCTTTAGAACCACACCTTCACTTGCATAGGCCGCTTGTCCCAGTGCCGCAAAACTGAAGACTCCGCATAATGCTCGTTCGTCAGTTATCGATTCGACCGAAAATGGACATGTCCTTGTTGATCTCGTATTCGGCGGAGATTCACAAAGGCGTAATCCGCGTTCGACGTTCTGACCAAAACGGTGAAGTTCGCTGACGAGGTCAGCTGCCTGGTTGATGAAAAATTTGGAGTGCCTTCCGCGGCACAATCGAATTGTCGGACTTCCCTCTTGGGTATCCCCATGACGCGCGTGCTGTAGGTAAACGCGGACCAATTCCAGCGCGGCGATCATCGGGTCGCCGTCGGCGATGTGATGCTTGCGCTGCCACTCGCCGATTGCGCGCTCTAGTGGATCATCGGCGTTCGCGCGGCGAATTTCTCGGCCGCGTGCGGATCGGTCAGAAGCAGATCAGCGGCGCGATATAGTTGGCGGTAAAAACGAATTCGCCACGTCTTTAGCCGCTGCCGGTCGAGCAGCTTGAACGCATCATGCGTTAATGCCCGATTGACAGATGTGTTGTGCTCATTCAGGGCGGTGACGAGCCAATGTACATGCGCGGCATCGAGATTTCTCGGGGTGTGTAACACATCGACAACCTGCCGGCGCGTTTTGCTGCCGTATAAATCTTAAACGCGTTGCTGTGCGCTTCGTTCTTCACTACGACCAGTTGCAACCGTCACATAGCGCAGCCGACAACGTTCGCAGTTGCTCAACGCCATCGGCCTCGTGATTGACCGGACAGATGACGGTTAGCCGTGCGTCCAGTAGAAGCAGCACCTCCGCCAAGCCGACCTCATCGAAGAAGGCGATGAACAGGTCGGTGGAAGCCGCGCGGCAATCGATTACGAGAAGATCGGAAGTTTCCGCAGTAGTGAACATCCGATCAATTTCGCGTCGATGTTCGAGGTTGATGAATTCCGACTCCGGATGGAATCGCTTCAGCGTCGAGTTCTCGTGATCACTGTCGATCGCGCAATGAGCGATCCCGCAATCTTTCAGATACTGCACGAAGTTCGTGGCGAAGAAGCTCTTTCGGACTCCGCCTTTGCCGTTGATGACGAGGTTGATTTGTTTGTTCACATGAAGATGCATTGGCTCAGAGGTTGCGCGGAGGCGACGCGCTGCCCGCGTGTGCGTGGACGCTCCGCTGGCAGTTCAGTGCGCGGTGGTGGCGGAGGTGATGGTGTGGCCGGTGACGGACTGGGCACAACCGGGACTACCGCGCGCCGACTGCAGGATCGTCTTGGTGGTCGCTACGGCGTGTGGTCGCCATTCAGTCGGCGAGGAATCGCGCGATCGTGTCAGTTCCGACCGACACGTCCACAGTGGCGAGCATTCGCGGATGAGCCGGAGCTCAATGATGCTCTCTTTCATCGGCATTAATTTTGCATGTCGCGTCGGTGACGACGGCGTGAAGGTTCGGACAGCGTCGTTGAAACGCTGCGCGCGCGTGGAGATGTCATCGACTTCGCTCATCAGTTCGGCAGCGATTCAGCGACGCGACGGAAATTCCTTAGTGATGCTAAGGGGTAGGGCGTCTCTCTATCTAAGCCCACGGTCACTTCCGTGGGCAAAACCCGGCTGATGCCGCTTCATTGCGCTCGGAATGCGGGCGTACGTTGTGACCAACTACCTCGATATTGCTCCCAACCTGGCGCGCAGATCCGAGGTAATGGGCGCAGGATCGTGGCATGTTTCACATCACCAACAATGCACCCTTCTGCGCGATGCCGCTGAACTGTCACGCCGCACAGTTCTGCTCGTTCTTTGGCGAAGACGCTCGGCAGACTGAAGCCGATTTGTTGCAGGAGGGGAGAGTAGGCTGCTCGCCGCAATACGGTTCCGGGGATAGCAATCATCGTCGTTAGCTTTCCGCGAGCATGCTGACCGCCAGACAAACGTTGAATCCGCAAGACAAGTTCTCGCTGCTGAACTGCAGGCGGCTGCCAGCTCGCTTAAACAATTCCGAGACGGCGCTGCTTCTTGGAGTGCACGACCATGACATCGCTCCTCTCGTCGCCGCGAAATTGCTCCATCCGCTCGGGAAGCCTGCGCCGAACGCACCAAAGTATTTCGCCGCGGTGGATGTTCTCATGAGAGCAGACGATCGAGAATGGCTCTCCGATGCAACCAAAGCGCTGGCTCGTCACTGGCAGGCGAAGAATAGCAGGGCAGCGGCGACCAACGCCGGCCGCTGCTCTTGACGTAGCGGAGCACGGTGTTGTCGCCGGCAACTGTCCATCGCCACCGCGTTGTCCACTCTGGTTGGCTACCCGGAAAATAGGTCGGACAACGACTCAGGCGTCACGAACAGGTTCAGTTTGTCGCCTTAACCTGCCAGTCGCGGCGAGCGACCGGCCAAGCCGCTCCGGGAATGTCAGCGCTCTGAATCAGATTGAAGACGCATGTATCGCGGCAAATCGGATGACTTTCGCAGTCGCGCCGGCTTCGTAGTCATCAAGGGCAGGGCAAACAACGAGTGCGCCTCGCGCATAAGCTTCGTGGACTGCGCGACTGCCGTGGCCTAAAGCCTCCTGCGCGAAACGTTGAGGATATCCGCACGCTTTGGCACGCTGCGCCCAGGCGTGGCGGTAGGAGTGCAAACTCACACCGCTAACGCCAGCGATGCGACAGCGACGGCGAAATTCGGAAGATCGATAGTTCGCTGTTCCGCGTTTGATAGTCGGAAACAAGTCGCCGGATCGGGGAAGCGATTGCAGCAGCTCGCGCAACTTTCTCCCGATCGTCAAACGCGCTGGTTCGCTGAACGGTCCAAGCTTCTGGCGGCGGTAAATCAAGACTCCATCTTCCCAATCGACATCTTCTGCTGTCAGGTTCGCGCCGTCGGTTTGCGCCGCGCCGGTCTCATACAGCAATTCGTAATATGCGCGGCGTTCAGCGTTCGCCTCGCTGGCGATGACGGCCGCATGCTCCCTTGCCGTGATTGCCCGCATACTTTGGCTTTGGATCTTGGGCCACGCTCGTTTGGCGAGGACGGGCCACGCGAGCCACCCGAGGTCAACGGCCAAGTTGTGCAGCCGGCGGAGATAGTGCCCGACGCCGTTGCCGTTCGCATGCAGGATCGAGAGCAAGTCTGCCGCGGTCGTTTGCGCCAGCGGTTTGGAACGGAGCGGATCATACGCTTTGCTGCGAAAACCTCGGGCGCATCGTTCCTGGGTCGTCGGAATTCCGTGCGTGGCCATTTCATCCATCACATTTTGCCATGTCCGCCTCGCCATTTGTGGATCGTGCGCGACAAGATATGCGCGCGCCAAATTCAGATTTAGGGTCGGCTCGCGATAAGATTCGTTCATCGCATTCAACAGGCGTTCTGCTTCGCGACGGTCGGTTGTGCTTAGTGTTCCCTGCTTTTTTGAATCGTTCTCCTGCCAGTAAAAATTGCCGTTACGCCGGCGGTACAATCGGTATTTGAGTTGCACGTTTTTCTCCATGTGGAGGAGATTGCACGCGCTGAATTTTTTCCGTTACGGAGTACTCGCGGAGTGCTGGCAGAGTTCGCACGAATTGTTGTCTCCGTGTTTGGTTTGCTGGCAATTCCGCTGGCATTTGGTCTCCGAACGGTCCTGCCGACTGGAGAAGCTCCTCGTCGTGAGGCGCTTAAATTTGGCTCCAGAGGTAGGATTCGAACCTACGACCAATCGGTTAACAGCCGATTGCTCTACCGCTGAGCTACGCCCGAACAATGCCCGCGAGAGGCAGGGCGTTTGTCTAGTGTCCCTGGCCCCCGGGGTCAACCGCGTTTGAGG
>JALYIN010000346.1 GCA_030775765.1 Verrucomicrobiota bacterium | reverse complement strand
AATCCGAGTGCGGTGGCCTGGAGCGGGCGCGCGGCGAGATAACCGCGGATGTACTCTTCCGCAACGCTGTCGAGTTCGGCGTCAGGTTTCAGGGCGGGGGTAGGCTTAGGGGTTGATTTCGGCGAAGGTTTTGAGGAAGCAGAGGGAGAGGGAGAGGGGCTGGAAGACGCAGAAGCAGAGGGGGAAGATTTTGGTTTGGCGGTAGGGGACGAGGTGGGCTTGGCGGAGGGACTGGGGGACGCTTTCTGCAGCGGCTTCACCGGTTCGGTTGGTTTAAGAGGGGCTCTCGACTTTGGCGTCGCAGTCGGAGTGGGTGTAGGGCTGGCGGAGAAGGCCGAGACGGCGAGATAAAGCGGCAGCGCGAAAATGAAGCGACGTATTCTCATGAAAGCTGCGGCGCGCCAACTTTAGACGACGCTTTGCGCGTTGCCAAAAATTTCCGCATGAGCGATCATCGTCCTCGCTCCGAAACCACTATTTACCTATGAAGCGCCGCCTTTTGTTCAGCACCTTCGCGTGCCTGATCCTTTTCAACGTGCTCCTGGGCGTCCGCTTTTACAGCGCCCACGCGGCCGGCGCCGACGACGACAGCGGTTATGCCCAGATCGCGGTCTTCGCGAAAGCCATCCAGCTCCTGCGCCAGGATTACGTGGACGGCAACAAGACCAGCTACCACGACCTTATTTACGCCGCCATGAAAGGCATGCTCGCCTCCCTCGATCCGCACAGTCAGTTCATGGATCAGAACGACTTCAAGGAAATGCAGGATGACACCCGGAGTCGCTTCAACGGTCTAGGCATAGAAGTCGCAGTGAAGGGGGGGCTGCTCACCGTGATCACGCCGATGGAAGACACGCCGGCGGCGAGGGCCGGGATTCTGTCCGGCGACCAGATTCTGCGGATCAACGGGAACTCGACCGAGAAGATGGACTTGCAGGATGCGGTCAATTTTCTCCGCGGCACGACTGGACAAAAAGTGACGCTGACTATTTTGCGGCCCTCAACAAAGGAGATAAAGGATTTCGCGCTCGAGCGGACGGAGATCAAAGTGCAGAGCGTCAAGGGCACGAAAGTTCTCGACGCCGAATTGGGCGGGCCATTCAAGATCGGTTATATTCGGATCATTCAATTCAACGAGCCGACGGCGGAAGAGCTGGCGAAAGCGCTCGACGAATTGCAGAAGCAGGGGATGCAGGCGCTGGTGCTCGATCTGCGGAACAACCCGGGCGGGCTTTTGAATGTGGCGGTGGATGTCTGCGCACAGTTTCTCCCGCCGGGAACCAAGGTCGTATCCACGCAGGGTCGCGTCGCTTCCCAGCAACATGATTATGCCACCCCGGCGAACATCAAGGAGCGGCCGCATTTTCCACTCGCGGTTTTGGTGAACGAGGGGAGTGCGAGCGGCTCGGAGATCGTGGCTGGCGCGATGAAGGATTTGAAGCGGGCGGTGCTGGTGGGCGAAACGACGTTCGGCAAAGGCTCGGTCCAGAATGTCGTGCAACTACCGGACGGTTCGGCGCTCCGTTTCACGACGGCGAAATATTACACGCCGAGCAAACAGGTCATCCACGGCGCCGGCGTTGTGCCGAACATTCGTGTGCCAATGACGCCGGAACAGGAGCGGGCGCTGTTTGCGGCGCGGAACGACAACCTGAAGCCGGAAGAAGAGAAGAACCTCATCAAAACCAAGGATCCGCAATTGCTCCGCGCGATCGATGCGCTCAAGGGTGTCATGATTTACGCGAAGGAAACCGCGCCGAAGATCGAGCCGGTGAAGAAGTAGGACGTTTACGCAGAGAACGCGGAGAGCCCAGAGATTCTAACTTCATTTCTTCCTGCGCCTCCTCAGTGATCGCTGCGGCTAAATCTGAGCCAGTCCTGCTGGCGATTGAAACGTCGTGCGACGAGACGGCCGTCGCCATCCTGCGCGGGAATGAACTGCTGGCGAGCGAAGTAGCGTCGCAGGCAGAGCACGAAGCGTATGGCGGAGTGGTCCCAGAGGTCGCGTCGCGGAATCATTTGTTGCACGCGCCGCGTCTGTTGGGGCTAGCGCTGCAAAAAGCCGGCATCGCACTGGAAGATGTTGATGCGTTTGCGGCGACGTCAGGACCCGGTCTCGCGAGTTCGCTGATGATTGGGGCTTCGATGGCGAAGGGTCTCGCGCTCGGCACAGGCCGGCCTTACCTGGCGATCAACCATCTCGAAGGTCATCTTCTTTCGCCGTTCCTTTGGACGCGATCGGCCATCCCGGCTACAACCGAGATCAAGCCGAACGTGTCGCTGATCGTGAGCGGCGGTCACACGCTTCTGGTGGAAGTGCGCGGTGTGGGTGATTACCGCATTCTCGGCCGAACGGTGGACGATGCCGCGGGGGAGGCGTTCGACAAAGTAGCGAAGCTGCTGGGACTCGGTTATCCGGGTGGGCCGGAAATCGAGAAGCGAGCCATCACCGGCAACGGCGCACGTTTCAATTTTCCCCGGAGCATGCTCGATTCAGGCGATTACAATTTCAGCTTCAGCGGTTTGAAAACAGCGGTGCGCTACCGGCTGGCGGATTTTAATAGAGAACAGGCGACGCCGGAATTAGTGAACGACATGTGCGCCTCGTTTCAACGTGCCGTCGTGGAAGTGCTCGTGAAAAAAACGCTTCGCGCCGCGACGGAATGCGGAGCGAGTTTGGTCACCCTGAGCGGGGGCGTGAGCTGTAACGAGGCGTTGCGAAGCGAAATGGCGGCGCGATGTCGCGAGGGAGGATTGCGGTTGTTAACGGCGCCATCGCGGCTCTGCACGGACAACGCGGCCATGATCGCGTTTGCCGCGGCGCTGCGCTTCCACGCTGGATTTCGCTCCGCCGTCAGTGAAGAGATCGATCCGAATCTGGCGTTGGTGCGATCTGGTTAATATTCGCGCGCGAGCAGGTAATCGGCGAGGGCGCGGAGAACGCGGGCGTTTTCGCCGAGCGATTTGAGCGCACCGTGGGCTTTCGCGGTCAACCGCCGGGCTTCCACTCGTGATTTCTCCAAACCAATCACGGCCGGATAGGTTGCCTTGTTCGCGGCCACATCTTTTCCGGCGCTCTTGCCAAGCTTCTCCGACGTTTGGGTCACATCGAGGATGTCGTCGATGACCTGGAACGCGAGGCCGAGCGCGCGGCCGAATGCCGTGACCGCCGCGAGTTGCCTGGCGTTCGCGTTCGCCGCCATCGCTCCCAGGCGAATGGAGGCTGTCAGCAGTGCCGCAGTTTTGTTCTCGTGGATGGAGCGCAGTTGCTTGCGGTTGATGCGCCGTCCCTCGGCCTCCAAATCCAGCACCTGGCCGGCGATCAATTTCCGGCTGCCCGCAGCCACGGCGATCTCGTGAAATACATCACGCAGATCGTAGCGCCTCACCGGCTTCGCGTAGGTCGCGATCTCGAAGGCGATCGTGAGCAAGGCATCGCCGGCGAGAATGGCGATGCCGTCGCCGAAAACCTTGTGGCAAGTCGGGCGGCCGCGGCGGAGATCGTCGTTATCCATGCTCGGCAGATCGTCATGGATGAGCGAGTAGGTGTGGATGCATTCCATCGCGCAGGCGTGAGGGAGCGCCGCCCTGGTTTTGCCGCCGCACGCTTCGGCTGCCGCGAGACAAAGAATGGGCCGAAGCCGTTTCCCGCCGGCAAACAAACTGTAGCGCATCGCCTTGTGGAGCGTGGCTGGCGGCACTGTCGCCTTCGGCAAAAAACGATCCAGCGCGCGGTCGACCTGCTGTTGCCGGTCGGCCAGGTAACGCTTCAAATCCATGGCGGTGAACCGGGATTATTTCTCGGAAGGAAGCGGAGCGGGACTGGCCACGACGAGTCCCATGAGCAGGAAAGTGATCGCGGCCGAGAACAGGCAATAGCGGCAGAAAGCATGAAGCAGGAACGCCTGGACGTAGAGCAACCAGAGGGTGGCGGCGAAAAGGACGCCGACCGTGAGCGCGAAAAATTTCCGCGCCGGTGCATAATTGAACGTGGCAAAGATCGCGAACGTGAAGGCGGTGAAGTACCCCGCCACGCCGAAAGCTGCCACCGGGACTCCCGCCACTTTCGAGTAGGCGCTGCCGAGAACTTCGAAACAACCGGCCTGTCCGCTACAGGCGGCCGTTTCGCCCGTTAGAGCCATCACCGTCAGATAAGTCGCGTCGACCAGGCCGAAGAGACAGAATAAACCGGCGACGGAGTACAGAATCACGTGGCCGCGCGAGGGCGCTTCCGGGTTCGTTACGCGGGGCGCGGGCTTCGTCATAGTCTCCGTTTCTCCTTGAGCGCGGCCTCGATCGTCTTGTGAAGGCCGGCTGGATTTATGTCCGCCACGGGCAACAGGACATCGTTCACAAATAAGGTCGGCGTGCTGGTCACCCCGCGCGACGCGCCCAATTTCTGATCGGCATCGACGCGGGCCGCGACTTCCGGATTGGCGAGGTCTTTCTTGAAACGCTCGAGATCGAGCTTGAGCGTCCCCGCATAAGACAGGATTAGCGAAGGCACATCAGGCGCCTTCGACCAGGCAACTTGCTCTTCATAGAGCAGATCGTGCATTTCCCAAAAACGTCCCTGCGTTCCGGCCGCTTCCGCCGCGAGCGCCGCTTCGCGAGCGTGCGCGTGGATGGCGAGCGGAAAATGATGGAAGATCACGCGGAGTCGGGCCCCGTATTCTTCCTCTAGTTTCGCCAGAACGCCCGACATGGTCGAGCAGGGCGGACATTGGAAGTCGCCGAACTCCTCGATCGTTACGGAGGCATCAGCTTTCCCGCGCACGTGAATTCCGGAAGCGGGTCCGCCTTTCGCCTCGGCCGGAAGCGCGGCGAGTCTGGCGCGATAAAGCGCAAAACCGCTCCCGAATGTGGCCAGGGCCACGAACGCGACAATCACATGGGGCAGATATCGTCTCATCGAAGAGCCCAAAGGATAACGATTGCCGCCTGATTGCCAGAAATTATTGTCTCCGAACGAATAATTGGCGCTTCCGCAGTGGGAAATCGGGGAGTGCGGGAACCAACCTCCCGTGGGCGATCGATTCTATTGTGGCTGATCAGGGATCGCTGCCCCTCCTCAGTCGCCCTGAAATGAATACCACCGGAGGAACCACACCATGCGCAAGAGATTGACCACTGAATCCGGAATTTTTCATCCACGCGTTTTCATCGCGTTTGTTCTGTGCCTGGCCGGCATTTCGCTGGCTGTCTTTAGCTCGGCCGGACCCCTTTCGGGACCTGCGGCTCCGACTGCGCCCCTGGCCGTCCCCACATTCGGGAATCCAGTTATGGCTGGAATCGGCGGTAGTGGTTTCGAGATCGATTTGCGAAGCGATCCCTCCAACGGAAGCCGCCTCTACATGAGTGCGCCGGGAGCGCTTTCCTCGGACACGAGCTGGATCTGGCGTTCGCTTGATGCGAGTAAGACCTTCAAATGGGTCCCGAATGGGGCTCCACTTACCGGCAAGGTCACTACCTGCCATGGCGGCGGCGATACGGAATTGGGAGTCGATTCCGCCGGCCACCTTTACTTTAACGATCTGACATTGGCGAACTTCAGCACGAGCCGGTCCGACGATCAGGGTGTTAGCTTTACCTGCAGCAACACCGGCGTCCCGGAC
>JALYIN010000345.1 GCA_030775765.1 Verrucomicrobiota bacterium | reverse complement strand
CCCGCAGTCAGATCCACTCCCTGGTCGCTGGCGTCGATCCCGGTCAGCTCCGCGTCGGGAAATTTTTCGCGCAAGGTGGCCAGCATTCCTCCGGTGCCGCAGCCGGCATCGAGCAGCGAAAATTTCGGCCGCACCGACCCGATGGAAGCGGCGACGTGCTGGCGGAGCGCCCGGTACCACCAATAGCGGTCCTCGACCGAGCGCATGATGTCGTGTTCGTGCGGTCTCATCCGTCTTCGCCTAACGAGTGCTCACGCCGCTTTCATCCCTGAGCTGATACAGACGGGGCTCGTCCGCGTCCACGGCCCAGAAAGAGAGCTGCGCTCCTGGCGGAAAGGCGTTTTGCGCCAGCGTCGCGCTCCAGCCGGTCCAAAGTTGCTCCATGGTGCGAAGACGTTTCACGATCTCGGGGCGCATGGCAAAAGAGTCGGAGATCGCGCAGAGAGTCCATGGCTGGTCCGCCGCGATCCGGTAGGCGACCGCTACACAGTCCGGGGGCCGGCCTTTCGCGTCGAGCACAGCCCAGCCACCAGCACGAATGAGGTTACCCTCGAGTGGCGTGAGCGACTCGCAGGAACCGGAGGCGCGCCGGCCATCAGCACTTTCATGCGGAAGGCGGTCGACTCGATTCGTCCGGATAAGAGGCGGCCGCAACAGCCTCAGGCGGTCGAGCGCTTCGGCGCCGTTGGTGACCGGCCGGGCATTATTGGGGTAGGCGGTCCTCTTGATGATTTCCGTGGTGTCGATCACAGGGCTAAGCAGGACCGCGCCGCGCGCCAGCCTGTCTTTGGCTGAGAGAGCGCGCAGAAAAAACGTGGTGTTGAACGCGCCTACTTTGTAGGGAACCAGGTACCCGATCACGAGCACGGCAGAGACCCCGTAGAGCCACGCGCGGGCACGAACCGATGCCTGCCCGGCAAGAATTTCGCGGACGACAATCGCCAACAGCGCGATTAGCGCAATTGTCAGATAAATCGAGAAGGCGACATAGCGTGAGGCGAGCGCGTAGCGAGCGCCGTAGGCGACGCGCCCGAGCGCAGCCAGTCCCGCGCTCCCGAAGGAATATGAGGCGAGCGCGAACCACGGCGCGCACTTCGCCAGAAATATCCGGTCGCGGATTCGACGCGCGCAATAAACCAGGGCCGCGAAAAAAAGCCCGCATTGCACCGCGCCGAAAATCGCGGCCATCAAATCGGGGCGATTCTTCACTGCGTAGGCGAAACCGCCGCCGAGAAATTCCAGGATGAAAAGGACGTATTCGCCCAGCGGCGTGGAGGGCGCGAATCCGGGCAAGTCGGGCGGCTTGTGGTAATCCCAGAAATAAATAGTCGCGCAGGCCGCGCAAAGAACGATCCAGGCGAGGAGCCAGGATCGCCAGCGGGGAACCTTCCGAATCAGGAAGAGCGCCGGGAAGGTGAGGCCCCACGCCAGCAAGCCGTGCGGCAAACTGAAACTGCTCGCAGTCGCGAACAGCCCACACCAAATAAATTTCCAGGCAGTGGAAATATTTGTTCCGATAACCACCAGGCCCGCCACCACAAACAGTACCGGCAGGAAGGAAGGAAATCCCGAGGCGAAAATCCAAAGCTCGAACTGCGCCGGAGAAAAAATCGTGAGCGCAGCGAGCGCGAAGCAAAGGCCCACGGCACCGAGACCGAGGACCGTGCGCCGCAGCAAAATGAAAATGCCGGATGCCGTTAGCCAGCAGCAAACTACCGAGAGCATCATCTGATCGCGCACGTCCCAGTGGCCACCCGCAGCGGAGAGAATGAAAATCAACCTCGGAAGAATCGTCCGGCCCTCCTGCTGTTGCGCGAAGAAGTCGGCCCATTTCAAATGGCCGCTGTGCGCGTCCACAATCAGCGGCGCCATTTCCCAGTCATCGAGCGTCGGCACTTCGACCGCGTAATGCCGCACCAGATAAGTCAGGTGCACCATCGGGATCAACGCCACGATCCAGATCAGGATAAGGACCGTCCTGCGACGGCGCGGCGTCTCGTCGCCGAGCCACCGGCCGAGCGCTGTAATTCTGCGCCATGGCTCACGCCAAATTCGCCGCGGCGCCAGGAGTACTCCGACTCCCGCCACCAAAAACGCGGAGACACAAATGCGCAAAAAATGACTCATAGGACTGTGGGTGATCCTAGGATCGCACTCCAAACGGTCAACTCGATTGGATCGAAACGACGAGCGGCAATCAGTTCAGCCGCAATTCACAGACTGCCTCCTCTTTTTCCTCCCGCATTTATCAGGAGATGCCACCCTGCTGGTAAACTCCTCAACATCCCGAAATCTTCCGGTTCATCGCCTGATGACCGAACCAGTCGCGCGTTCATACGCGCGCAGCAGCCGCGCCAGTCTTGCCTTCTCCAGAACCAGCCGTTTCGTGAGGCCCCAGGGGCTGCGGCCTCTTTGGTATTTGAAGTCGATCCAATGCGTCCGAGGACTGGAGTGCCGAAAGGTCTCCCAGAGCATGGGGAGATGGTCGTCATCAGGGGCAAGCCCAACGATGTGTTTGATACTGATCCTCTCGGGATCGCCGCGTTTAAACCGGTAGGTGATGTGCAGCGAGCCGCGTTTGCATTTGCATCTGCGCCGCAGGAGGCGCTGATCCCACCCGCTTGGCGCCAGCTCGTCCCAGATGAAGGCAGCTATGCTGCGTGAATGACAGACCGCCAACCAGGCGGGACGGTCGCCGCACGAGATACATTGCCACCAATATCTGGCCATGGAAGCCTCTGCCTAACGAGACAGAGATGAGCAACCGCTGTCGTCTTGCGCGCAACGCTTCGCATAGCAATGCGGGCGTGGGTTGCGCGTGGCTGTGGATTGAGGGTGGAATTTCATGAAAAGTGAGGAGCCGAGACTGCCAGCCGTTCGCTGCATCGCATGGTTAGAGGTTGGGTGCACATCCCTGAATGATGCCCAATCATCCTCTGGTATTCGCTAGAAACCATCTATGAAAGCGGTACTGCGCGCGTGACATCGAGCGGGTGATCGATCAACGTCGTCACGCGCTCGATAAATCGCACCGTGTGGGGAAGCTCAGCGTGAAAGTCGAAGGCCTCTTCGTCTGTCCAGCGAGAGTGAAGGTAGAATAGGCGCGAATCGCGAGTGGAACGAAAAATCTCTATGGCCAGGCAGCCGGCTTCTGCACGCGTTGGGCCGAGCATGTCACGCATCGCATCTGCGACGGCATCTTCTGCGCCCATCTGCGCATGGAACCGGGCGAAGATGTCCAGCTGCATAACACCTAACGAGAAGAAAATGAGCTGCCCAGAGCGGGGTCGCACGTCGCGGCGAATGGGCGGGTTGAACTCATCTGAAGCTGGATAGTACGGCGGCTCGCTGTCGGCTCCATCGCCTGGTTAGGAATGGTGAATGCGCCGCCAGCGTGACTCGAGGACAACTATAGTCACAGCGTAGATGGCCACAATCACTGCCGGCACGACGACAAAGCGAGATCCCGGGAATAGATACCAGCTCGCCGTCACGAGGACGGTGCGCGCCAAGGTGTGGAACGTGCCGATCCAATGTCCGATGATCCAAGACAGCGGCAGCCACATCAAACCACTCAGGATGCCGACTGACAAAGGCAACGACGTATAGTCCGCGCGGAAGAAGGGAATGCCGATAGCAAAGACCAGGACTGACATCGCGATGGTGTGAAAAGAAGAGCCCATCAAACACGTTCTTGGGCCGTTCCTTGGCGAGGAAGTTCTCTCCCGTAAAGCGGGAGAAGAACATGCCCAGATAGAGGATCGAGCCAGTGGCGGCGAAGAGTACGAGGACCTCTGGGCCGGGCCGCAAGAAAATGCCTGCCACGCCGACGACGGTCCAGGCAACAGCCCCGGCAAGAGGCATCGCGAGAAAACGGCGCTGCGCAAATTCGCGGCGTTGCTCATCCATGGTTCTGGTCGGGATCATTCTAGCAGGCCTAACGAGAACAAGATCAGCGACCGCTGGCGAGAGCGCGCGTGGCTGCGAGTTAAAGGTTAAAGTCATCAAAAGCTAGAACGCGGAGCGGCCAGCGGTTCGCTGCATCGCATGGTTAGGCCCTGTTGGTGGCAGCGAGAATTTCGGCGCACGACCATCGTTGAAGTGCAGTACAACAAAACGCTCCGGCTCGTGCCACTCCCACCTAAACTCTCCCTGATAATACAGCGGCTCACTGGTGACGCGAGAAATCTGCTGATCGGCGGCGCGAAAACTATAGACGTGAAAACCATACTGGTCGTGTCGCCACTCTGACTGGAAATCGATATCTGCGTAGGCAGCGAATGCGCGACTTGGTGAGAGTGAGGACGACGCATAGTAGGAGACGCGCCGACTGCGGAAATAAAGATAGTCGCCATGGTAGACGCTCTCGAAGCCGCCGGTCATAAACTCCGCGCGGCCAACCCGCCGAAAGCCGCCGCCAAGCTCCTCGACGCCTTCGGTAATCGGGTGGTCGCGCGTCGGCATGCGCGAGCTACCCGCGCACTCGCCCAGCAACATGCTGGCACAGCACAGCGATATTGAAGCGAGCGACGTCACGAGGCCTAACGAGACAGAGCTCAGCTACCGCTGGCGGGAGCGAGTGTGGATGGAAATGAACGTGGTTGCATAATTTCGTGCGAGGCATCGGAGCGGCCAGCGGTTAGCTGCAGCGAATCGGTTAGATGGTGGACGTGGCTTCACGATGAGGGTGGAACTGGAGGCTCAAGGGAGAGCTGGGCTTTCGCCTCATGGGAAATAAATCAGAATCGGAAGAAAGACGCCACTCCAAAATGAGCGCTGCGCTCAGACGACTCCAAGTGAACGGTGGCATCAGCTTCGATGAGTTGGGAATCGGACTTCTTTCTCGGAGCGCGCACAATCATCTAACGAGAACAAGATCAGCGACGCCTACCGGGAGCGAGCGTCGCTCGGTGATGGAATGGTTTAGTCATGGAAAGGGTGAGCCAAACCGCGGGTAGGCGTTCGCTGCATCGTCTGGTTAGATGCTCTGGGTCGTATTATTGGCAGGAATGAACCATAATTTTTTCGTATTGTCTTTTTAGAAGTTCCCGGAGCGTCGATGTCGGCTGTGAGTTTTTTGAATCCAAAGTCGGACCATGGCGCATCAATTAAGTATGGCTCACTTTTCGAACCGTGCCGGAACACCAGCACATCCGTCAGCGTCTGTCGCGACTTGGGCTGGTTTAGTCATCGCGCTCTTTAGCCCGATCATCATACGCCAGGCCATCCATGCGTTCTATTCCCCTTTCACATTAGCAGCGCCGATCTGGGGAGAATCATTGATGTGGCTTTCTACGGCGGTGCTGCTTTTCCTCCTGATGCGCGTTGAGAAACTGCCTTTGCGCGCGATCGGCCTGGGCACCTCATCAATCAAATGGTCGCTCATCTGGGGCGCGATTCTCGCCGTCGTCCTCACTTTGGTGGCCTTCGGTCTGGTTGTTGTCACGCATTACACCGGCGCACAAGCGGGAGAAGCGATGTCGAAGCGACCGCTCTGGCTGGTTTTTCTCATCGTCGTGCGCGCCGGGGTCATGGAGGAGATTTTTTACCGCGGTTACGCCATCGAGCGCTTGCAGGCGATCGGGCTCAACCGCTCCTGGGCGGCGACCGTCCCTCTCCTCATTTTTGCCGTCTCACATTGGACGGGAGGCTGGGCAAACATCGTCATCGCTCTGGCTATCGGCGCCATCCTGACTGCTTCCTACCTCTGGCGACGCGATCTGGTCGCAAACATGATCGGCCATTTTATGATCGACTTCGTCGCCAACGTCCTACCGAGATTGTGATCCAGCGCGAGAAAGAAGCCGCCTCGGGTTTCTGGCGCTGACTCAGTGAGGCTGCGATCTTCAGCGGCCTACTTGGGGGAAGTTCGGCGCGAAGAGGAGCGGGCAAAGCATCTAACGAGAATAAGATCAGCGACGGCTACCGGGAGCGAGCGCTAATCGAAGCGGAAGTGTTTTAATCATTGGAAAAAGTGATCACGCAGCGGGTAGCCGTTCGCTGCATCGCCTGGTTAGACTCATTTGTGGGGCGTGAACTCAATGCTTCGCAAAACCTGATCCACGATGGGCAGAAGCTTCTGCTGCGCCCCAGACGTCTCTGCACCCGCGATGATCACGGCAAGCTGATGGGCGTCCTTGCGACTTGCCACATTCCATTGGTGGGACTCGCGGTCTGCCTCTAGCCGTGAAACGGCATGAGCGATGAAGCGACCACCGGATAACTTATCGCTTTCTTCGACCTTCAGGTTCTTCTCGACGAACATCTTCAAGAAAGCGTCATCCACATCAGTAGCCGCGTTCCCCGGCGAGGCTTCGATGTAGGCTATATCGACGAACGCCGCCCCCTTCGGGCCAAGCAAGGTCTTGCCTGCTCCCTCGACCAGCTCCCATCCATCAGGGAGATAGAAAGCGACATTTCCCTCCAGAGCCGGCACGCGCGTGCTATGATCGTCGGCGGCGAAAGCGCCCACGGCGAGAATGCCGACGAAAGAAAGTATGCAAACACAGGAGAGCTTCATGAGTCTAACGAGAACAAGATGAGCGACGGGCACCGAGGGAGCGCGCCGCCGGGAGGTGGAGGGTAGAAGCGAGAGCGAGGGTGGACCCGCGGCGGGTGCCCGTTCGCTCCATCGCATGGTTAGATGGTGGAGGTGGCTTCACGAGGCGGGTGGAACTGAAAAACTCTGGGAAGAGATGGGCTGTCGCCGCATGGCAAACAGTGAATCAGAGTGGGGCGAAGAATGCGACTTCAAAATGAGCGCTGCGCTCCGACGGCTTTAGTGGACGCGTCGCGCTCTGGCCGACGATCTCTCGCGTCTGTTTCCCCCGGAACCCGCGCAACCATCTAACGAGAACAAGATTAGCGACGGCGGGCGGGAGAGCACGTCGCTGCGGGTTGAGGGTGGAATTTCATGGAGTGTGTGGACCCAAAGCTGTCAGCCGTTCGCTCGACCGCATGGTTAGATGCATTCGTGCTCATCGTGAACGCTTCTTATCAGCCTCCTGCATGCTACGAATCCTCTCCATGGCATCCTCACGGCTCCGCGCCATCTCGTACGTTACTGGCGTGCGGAACCGGCGAATCGTCTTAGGCTTGAATTGCCACTGACCGAACGCGTTGAGAACCGCTTGATCCAAAATACGGCTACCTGTGCTCTTCTCCATCTTCACTGATGTGACCTTGCCGCCAGTGTAGTCGACTTCCGCAGCAACGATGCCCTTTCCTGTAATGCCACTCCGTCGCGCCTCGTAGGGATATTCCGGTGGCACAACCTTGACTGCGATCTTCGCAAGCTCGTCTGGGCGCTGCGCCTTCGCGAGCTGTCCTAGTCCAGCCAAGACAACGAAGGCTAACGCAAAAACGCGAAGAACCGGTGATACGCGCATAGCATCTAACGAGAATAAGATCAGCGACGGCTGGCAAGAGAGCACATCACTGCGGATTGAGGGTGGAATTTCATGAAAAGTGAGGGCCCGACGCTGCCAGCCGTTCGCTGCATCGCATGGTTAGACCTTTGCGCGTGATCACAGAATCGAATCTGGCAGGTCGGGTAGCTCCGCCCGAACGTCTATTTGCGCTGCTAGAGCAGGATCAAGAGATTCAGCTCTCTCCAGCAGTCTCTGGTGGATAAGCGAAGTTAGTTGACTAAGCGCCTTTTCTATGGAACCGGCTTCGCAACCGGCCTTTAGGGACAATGACTGCAACACGTATTCCAAGGCAGCACAGCGGGCCTTCAGTTCGAGAATCGAGCCAACAATGGCGGCATCAAGCTCCGGCAGGTTCATGAGGTCTAACGAGACCCAAGATCAGCGACCGCTGGCGAGGGCGCGTGTGGCTGGAGGTTGAAGGTGGAAGTCATCGAATGGAGCGAGCTGGGCAGCGGCGACATAGACGGGAAGGCCGAAGGCTTGAGTCATGGGAGATGACGAATCAAAGCTAGAACGCGGAGCGGCCAGCGGTTCGCTGCATCGCCTGGTTAGATGTTAGGCCGCTCCGGCAAATCCATGTTGTGCATGATCAAAATAAGCCAGTGACCAGTCGAGTGTCTCATGACCAAATTCACAAGTCCCTTTCTTGAGGGGATTTCCTGACCGTCGGGACCTTTTGCACCCGTCATCTCCCAGTGCACGTCAACGGCTGCTATGTCAGACGTGATGAACCTGATCTTTGTCTCTGTCATCTTCAGGTTGCTGTCCTTGAAGTTAGTTGCAAAGCGCGGTGCGTGCATCTTCTCGACTTCTGTTCGCCCATGCGCACTCATCCCGCGGACATTCGTGAAGTCGGCGTCCTCGGTGAAAACCATGGAGAAGGCTTTAGCGTCATGATGGTTCCAGGCCTCGACGAAATCTGTTAGCACCTGTTTGACCGCATTGTTGTCCGCTTCCTGACTCGGCGTGAATTTGTCTTCCGAGGTCTGACCAGAGACGGACGTTGAAATAAGAGTGAGCAGCAGAGGCAGGATTAAGAAGGAGCGCTTCATTGATGTTAGTTATCTATCGCAGTTTAGTTTCACCATCTAACGAGAATAAGATCAGCGACGCCTATCCGGGGGCGAGCGTTGATCGGAAATGGAATGATTTAGTCATGGAAAATGCGGAGCCAACGACGGGTAGGCGTTCGCTGCATCGCTTGGTTAGGTCTTGTTCACGCAAGGTGCGCAACGGCGATCGCGGCGATGATAAACAGATACAGTACCGTCCGGGCAAGTCCAAAAAGTGCCGATCGCCGATCTCTGAAAAGCGAGCAAATCTGCACGACAATGAGGACGAGAACAGACAACAGCGAAATACGGAACGCGATGACAATAAAGAGATTTGTGATGGGCGACGTAAGAGCGCCGGAAAGAACAACCGTCATGGAAGCGGCGAGCGTAAGGACCTCCAGCGTGTGGCGAAGTAGCCGAAGTGCACGGGTGAACGAGAATCGCGTCGTTGAAAGAGCGTCGGGCTGCATAGACCTAACGAGAATTGGGCGTCATAATGACGGGAAATAAGGCGTCATTTGGCCGTCTATTTCTTGCCTTTGCCGGGGGGGAATGCCTTAAAAGGCGTCACAACTGCCAGTGATAACCCCCACCCCAGAACCGCGCAAGCCGAAACTGCTGGACCAGGTCCGCGCAGCCATTCGGTTGAAACATTATTCGCTTCGAACCGAGAAAACGTATCTCGATTGGATCAAACGCTACATTCTGTTTCATGGAAAACGCCACCCCGAAACAATGGGCGCAGAAGAGGTGCGCCTGTTTCTGAGCGATCTGGCCAGCCGACACAACGTCGCCGCCTCTACTCAAAACCAGGCTTTTAGCGCCCTGCTCTTCCTCTACAAAGAAGTGCTAAAGAAGGAACTGTCCTGGGTGGAAAACGTCCAAAGGGCGAAGCGGCCCGCCAAGCTGCCGGTGGTTTTACAC
>JALYIN010000344.1 GCA_030775765.1 Verrucomicrobiota bacterium | reverse complement strand
GACCAGGAGCGCGTTCTCTTCGTGGTGGAGCACTTCGCGCAAATCGGGAAGGTCCGGCGCCACGATCGGCCGGCCGGCGGCCAGATACGAAAACGTTTTCATAGGGAGAACGGTGCGGCCGTGCCGGCGAAGCGGCGCCGCTGTCGGAGGAATGATGAGACAATCGGAAGCAAACAGATATGCCGCCACTTCTGACGGCGCCACGCGTGGCCGGAGCCGGACATTTCTGACGCCTGCAGTTTGAATATGCTGAAGGACGGTTCGCTCCTCCTCCGAGCCGGGTGCCGCGCCCACCAGCAGGAAAATTACGTTGGGTAGCTGCTGCGCTACCTGCACCAGAAAATCGGTTCCCTTGGTGACGTCGACGCGTCCGGCATAGGTCGCAATACAATCCGCCGTCTCGAGACCGAGGTGCGCCCGCGCGGCGTCCCGAGTTAGCGGCGGCGTGAAGTGCGCCGCGGCGTAACCGTTGTAGTTCGTCGTCACGCGCGCTTCCGGGATTCCCGCTTTGATGAAGCTCTGGCGACAGAGATCGGAATGCGTGACGACGCCGAGGAGGTTTTTGCGATGGTAGTTTAGAGCTCGCCATGGACCGAACCTCGCGTCCTCGTTGATGTCCACGCGATAGGTTTCGAAAACACAATTCAAGCCCGCCGCTAGAGCAAGGGTTAGGGCAAAGGGATCCCGCGTATGGATGAGTTCGCCTCGGTGTCTGCGCGCGTGCATGACGTTGCGAAGGTCTGCTCTGGCTTCGGGCAAGATGCTGTTGGGTCGATGGGAACAAACCGGAACGAAGTCGATGGAATCCGGAAGAGCATCGAGCCCGTAATAATCGACAATCCGCTCGCGCCAGGCGGCACGCGCGGCATCCGACTTGCAGCAAACGACCTCAACGTGATGGCCCAGCCGCGCCAGCTCCGTCGCCGTCCAGACCAATTGCTGGGTATTGGTATGGTGCGACGGAAGCGGGTGATGGCACAGGCTGACGAGTCTCATCGCCGTTCTGGTTTCGCCGAATTTTTCATTCCACAAATCATGACGGAGGCGATGATAATTGGATTTGAGGACAGACGTATAGTCTTACCCCTGGAGATAATCACATGGCCAACCGCTTTCGCCGCGTCCTGATCCTCGCCGATGAATCGGCGGATTGGATCGTCGCGGGTTTGCGGCAGCTCGATCGTCTTTCGCTTTCGATCGACGAATTTGCCGTGGAGAACAAGGAAACGTCGCCCGTTCTCGTCTGCATTTCCTGGAAGCCACGCCTGGATCAATCGCAGCGATGGACGCCGACGCACGAACGGCTGACCCATGTCGCATTCACGACCGAAGTGGACGGCGAACCATTCGATCTCGTTCTTAACACCCGACTGTTCCTCTACCGCCACGCCATGCGGCAGCTAATCGGCGCGTCGATTTCTTCGCCGGAAGTGAAGGACTCGTGGGAAAACAATTTCCGACCAATGGAATCACTTCCGGGCGCCTGGGAATACATCACGGACGGGAACCAGATCGACGAGATCGAGAAACGGTTCCTGCGCGGCAGCGGTAAATCTCAGGACGGTTTTGTTTCACGTTATTTGAATCGGCCGATCTCGAGCGTGGTGAGTCGGCTTCTCCTGAGATTCCCGACCACGCCCAACGCGTGGACTTTGGCGACCTTTCCGATTCCCGTCATCGCGTCGCTTGTTCTCAGCCACGGAACTTACGGGTCGTTTGTCTGGGCTCTCGTCCTCTTCCAGGTTTTTAGCATCCTCGACGGTTGCGACGGCGAGATCGCGCGCGCGAAGTTCATGGAAAGCGAGCGCGGCCGGAAGCTCGACGCTCTGTTCGATGTCCTGAGCAACATCCTGCTGGTCCTTGGTCTCGGTTTCGGACTGCGGCACGCGCATCCGCGGTTTGGATGGTTCTATCTCGCGGAGGGAATCGTTGCCGGGTTGCTGATTGCCATCAATGAATGGTATCTCGCGAGGCGAAAGCCCGCGCTAGCCGAAGAGACAACGGCCGATTCGTTAGGCGGCGCCCTCTATCCGCGCCACCGCGATTTGGTCCAGCGTTCTGGCCTGCTCAGGTTCGGCGAGAAATTCGCTTCGCTCGTTGTCCAGCTCACCAAACGGGATGTCGCGGTGCTGTTCTTCCTCTTTCTCGCGGTGGCCGGATTGCCGTCTCTCATTCTGCATCTACTCCTCGT